>JBGOYM010000066.1:0-9760 GCA_041479675.1 Candidatus Methanoperedens sp. | reverse complement strand
TACTGATAGCTGAGAATTTGTATGCCAATAAGACTGAAATTATAAATGATGCTGACAGAAGATGTTATTTTTTCATGAAATCGGTCTCTCTTAATCCATTCTTTGAAGTTATCAATTATGAACAGCATAAAGGCAAGAAAAGATGCTCTTTCTAAAATAAACAAATTAAATGAATACAAAGTATTAACTGAAATGGAAAATATATCAACAGCGATAATGCTGCATCGGAAACCGCAGTACTGATATTCAGCACTGGCCGGCTGAGAGAATGTAATGTATAAGATAAATGATGGATGTGCACAATACGGACAATGACCAGACTTCTTTCCTGCACCCAAACTCTGCTCATATGCCAGCCCCCAGCCAAAGCGCATATCGGGCGCAAAAAGAAACTCAGAAGTATTAAATATGAATCCAACAATACAATATAATTTGAAGGAGATTCATGAAAAAAATTATTATTTATCTACTGCTTGCAGTGCTATTCTTGACCACGTCATCCTCAGCAACCACCACACCCCTTGATACCCTCACAGTCCCCGCTTTCGGACCAGCAGATACAGGCTCATCAGTAGATTCATCCATAGTACTTGAAAGCGGCACAGAATACAGAATAGTGGTCACAGGCACATTCCAGTTCAAAACAGGGGTGGACTGGGGCTACGCCGACGCACAGTACCGCATGGGCGCGGGTAAGGTTTACAGCGATGTGTTCAAATCCATCGAAATTGACGGCGAAATAATTGGCGCTGATATAAGCGATGTTGCCAACCACACATACACCTTCTTCAGGAAAGGAAGCGGTGCAAAGCTAAAGTTCAGCATATTCGACACCACGACCACAGGCGAAAGGGGGGACTATGACAACAACGCCGGGAACCTGAAGGTGGAGATATACAGGCTGGATACGATCTCCCTGACAAAATCCACTTCACCCGAAACCACGGAACTGGGAAATACCACTACCATAACCCTTACAATAACAAACACCGGCACCGCAGACCTTAAAAACATCACAGTATCAGATTCCATTCCTGCAGGTTTCACCCTTGCAACCGGGAGTCCGGATAAGAACTACGATATATTAAAACCGAAGGAATCAAGAAGCTTCCAGTATGCCATCAAACCCTCGGAAACTGGCACGTTTGGTCTTGAACCTGCAATAGTTTCGTATTATGATACAGATGGCAGCCTGCATTCAGGAAAGTCCGGCACTTCAAAGGTCATCGTTATACCTTCAACCCGTCCTGCAGATGGTCCTGCCTCAAACGCCAGCGTGCAATTGCACGGTGAAAAAACAGATGTGGTCATGGGAGAGGACATCCAATTGCGCCTCTCAGCAGTGAACCTTATCACAAAACCTATTATGCACGTCCAGGTCATAATCCTCCCGCCATCGGGGATGAGTGTAACCTCATCCGATTTCGTTCAATCTGGCGCCGGTCAATTTGCTGCCACTTACGAGATTCCTCCTGGTAAGGGAAGGGACATCGAGGTCAGGATACGTTCGAACCAGGTCGGAGAATTCGAGGTGCAGGGCAGGATTATATATTACTTCGGGGACAATAGCGCGCATTCAGATGACCAGACCCTGCGTCTGCCCATCAGGGTGAGGGGGGGTCAGCAGCCCACGCCCACTCCGACGCAGGATAACGGGAACTGGCTACCAGGCTTTGGACTGGCTATCGCTCTGGGTGGAATACTGGTACTGTTTATTATGAGAAAATGGAACCGCAGATAAAATCGCCCATAGTCAAGAGCCTCCCGATTCGCGCCTTGGGGGGCGTGTCCACGTCGACTGTCACGCCAGTCGATTGCGTGCACACGTATGCCAGCGCACTGGCATACGTGTTGTTTGGGAGTCGAGAACCGTTAGGTTTCGGTCTGGAGAACCCGTAGGGTTTCGGCATCGATGAAACCTTTTTTTATCAGGCATTCATTCGCGGTTATCTGCGCCTGCGCAGAACCAGATACTTGATTATTAGCAATCCAATTAATGCTGGCACAAACTCAAAACCTGGCTCTGCTTTGGTTGTTGCTGCTGCTGCCTTAGTGGTCTGAGCTGCTACTGCGGTTGTTAACGCTGCTGCTGGCGCTGTTGCCATAACAGTATAGGCTGCCGGCGGCGTGACTCCGGGAGTTACAGATTGCGGGACAATGCTTGCAGCTTCAGCCTTTGCATCAATTGCAGTTGCGGTCGTGGTCTTTGTAGCATTCGTTGGCACCTCAACGAAAAGCGAGGTGTAGGGCGTCACGAACTTGAATTCCAGCGAGATGCTCGTTACTGATGATACAAGCGTATCTGTTTCTCCCTCAATGTCGATCTTATCCATCAGATTTTTTATTTTTGTGTATGCCCAGAGCCTTGGGATAAAGGAATTCTCGGGTTTTGAGAACACGTTGAACGAATTCTTGAAATTCCTGCTTCCAGTGCGGGTGGTCGCAGCAACGTCCGAGGTTATGGTGCTGCCGCTGTATTTTCCCAGAACGATGGCATCAGAACCTGCAAAGAGGTTGAACTGACCCGTGTTCACCACATCTGAGACCCCATTGTATGTGAAACTCATGTCGGTTATTAAGGGGGTGGAAATGGTCTTGTAGAAGTCGGTCATCTCCTCCTCCACTTTTCCTTCCTGGAAGAACCTCTGCGCTTTGCCGTAGTTCTCAAGGCTAAGTGCTTTCAGGAAGTCGTAATTCGCCTCGTTCTCGATCCCGAAGGCGATGGTGAATATCAAGACTTTTGCCTTATTTGCATCCTTTATGTTCTTGCGTATCACATAGGGCGATGTGATGCCCTCAGTCGGTTCACCGTCAGTGAGGAACACTATTATGGGAACGCGCTGGCTGTCTGCCTTGAACATCCCGACCGCGTCAAGCAGAGCCTGGTTGATGTCAGTGCCGCCATTTGCGTCAAGGCTGTTCACGAAATTCGCAGCATCTGCTTTGTTCTTTGTGTTGGCTTCCATCAGCGAGCTTGAATATGTGCGCATATCAGTGTCGAAGAATATAACATTGAAATAATCATCCGGGGGAAGGTCTGAAATTATCTTCGTAAAAACACTTTTCACCTGAGCTATCTTCTCACCGCTCATCGAGCCTGACTTGTCTATCACAAATACGATATCCTTGCTAAGAGCTGTTGTCCCGAGGTCTGTTTCGTTGGGTGAGAATACATGCATCATGTAGCCCTGTCCGCCCATGTTGTAGAACAGCATGTCACCGTTAAGTTGAGGATTGTTAGTAGTATAAACAACCGTGAGATCCGTATCAGGCATTGCATTTGCGCTGTAGGAAATGCGACCTGATGTGGCTGAGAGGTATTTCTTGCTCGCTCCTGTGAATCCCGGGGTCTCAAGTGTTGTGATATCGTTCAGGGAGGATATTGTAAGGTTGACCGAAAGTGAATTTATGCTGTGTGTGGTATCCGTATTGCGCAGGAACAGCACATATTCAAAATTTCCAAGGCTCTTTTTTATTGCCTGCTCGTACTTCAGTTTGACGATTATGCTCTGTCCCGTCTCAAAACTCAATGAGTAAGAGAACAAGTTCTTATTTCTTGATTCAAGTAGCCCGGCAGATCTTCCCTGTGAAGCAGCCTCCTCGAATTTTTCCTGCGCCTCTTTCTGGGGAAGCACATCCGCAACATATTCCTTTCCGTTGATTATCAATGTAAAACCTGATATGAACGCCTCATCAGGAATCAGGAACCTGAACTCGTCTTCGGCAGGAATATCCAGTGTGTTCGTAAGTTTTTCTTCCACTGTCGTAACAGCATAACCATTATTCACGTCTGCGCTTATGTGCATATAATCCACAACAGGCACTGCCTGTGCGCCCTGAACAAGCGCCAGCATGAACAGGAAAACGATCATTTTCTTTTGCATCATACCATCTCACCTTTTGCATGAACTTATAGAAAATATATGGTAATCAATGTTGTGGTCTGAGTATCCGATTTCGCATATTACCTGATCTGCGACCCGATCTTGCTGTCAAGTATCTTCAGGAATTCATTCTTTGCTTCCCTTGGAATGAAAGCTCCTGCTGCGATATCATGTCCTCCTCCTGTGCCGCCAACAGACCTTGCAGCCTCACCGATAGCGTTTCCCAGATTGAGCCCCTTTCTTATCAGGTCATAATTCCCGCGGGATGAGACCTTCACCCCGCCATCTGAATCAGCAAAAGCGATAATGGGGACATCGTGTTTCATAAAAGACGCACACATCCCTGCCACTATTCCCACGATGGTTTCCCTTATCTTATTCCCTGAATCAAAGTACTGAAGGTGTTCCATCCTTATCGTTCCCTGCTCCTTGACGAGATTTATCCCTTCAACAAGGTTCTTCCTGTGCTCGGAAAGAAGGGTGCTGGCTTCGTCATAGCTCTTCCCGCGGTCGCCCATGCACACAGCAACCCGATATCAGCGTGGTCGTAGCGTGCCGTTGCATTAAGGAGCGTGGAATACTCGGATGCATCCCTGACTTCAGTTCCTTCACGCTCGCGCATTAATGTATAGACTTCACCCACAAGCCTCTGGACGCTGGTGGCTGGCATCCCTGAAGACAGGCAGAACTGGAAAAGAGCCGATACTATCTGCTGCTTTTCAACTGGTTCAAGGTCTATCCACCGCCTCCATTTTTCACCGTGTTGTCGTATGCCTATCTTTTTCAGAAATTCTATGCTTGCATCCTCGCTGCCGGAAATTCCGGGCAAGTATGGGTCAGAAGAATATTGAAGTAACTTAAATATCGGGCGCGTCTGCTTGCCAAAGAGGAGCAGGTCCTTTTCGTAGTGCAATACACCGGTCTTTGCCCCATCTTCAAGTATCTGCCTGTTAATCCCTATCAACTGCCCGTACTTCATGTGCTGAAGGTCGCCCACGGCTCCCACGATCGCAAGATCAGCGAGGTCACTGTTGTTCCCGAGTGATGTAGCTATGAGATAGGTGACACCAGAGCCAGAGACTTCGGTCGCGCCGTGCAACCCGAAAAGATGAGGGTTCAAGTGATACTCATGTACCCCCCGGGGCTGGTGGTGGTCAGATATCACAGCATTGAGCTTTAGTGTTTTGATCGCATCCAGCATCCCGCTACCCAGGTCTGTAAATATCACAAGCTCAGCATTGTTGTCCGCTATTCCAGCAAGTGCGGTACTGTCCAGTTGTTTGACGAACCGGATATCGTAGTCAATGCCAATCCGCTCAAGCGCTTTTCCCATGATCGCAGCAGATGTGAGACCGTCCGCGTCTATATGAGAAACAACGAACGCTGATGAATGTTTTTTTATAAAATCGGCACATTCCTGTGCTTTTGAGTAAATTGTCATTATTACTTTCGTTGTTTTTTATTTATTTAAACCATTTGAACACGAATGAAAATTGATATATGTCCGAACAAACCTCTTAATTCATTCTTAGTGAAGAGACAATGAAAACTATACAAATATTTTTGACTTGAAAAAGAAAAAATGATGCAATCGCCACAGACCGGATATGACAGTGCAATAACAGTATTCAGCCCTGACGGGAGATTGTTCCAGGTGGAATATGCCCGTGAGGCTGTAAAAAGAGGAACCACAGCAGTCGGAATAAAAGCTACCGATGGGGCAGTACTGCTGGTGGACAAACGGGTAACAAGCAAATTGCTTGAAGCTGAATCAATAGAGAAGATATTCCAGATAGATGACCATATCGGGGCAGCAACATCAGGACTGGTCGCAGATGCCCGGGTCATTATCGACCGTGCCAGAGTTGAAGCGCAGATCAACAGGGTTACCTATGATGAACCAATAGGTCTTGAAGAGCTATCCAAGAAGATCTGTGATTTTAAATATGCGTATACCCAGTCAGGCGGCGTAAGACCGTTCGGAACATCCCTTCTTATCGCAGGAGTTGATGATAGCAGGGCGCGCCTTTTTGAGACTGACCCGAGCGGGGCCCTGCTTGAGTACAAAGCTACGGCCATAGGCTCAAGAAGGAATGAAACTATTGATTTCTTCGAAAAAAAATATACTGATGACATTAAACTCGAAGATGCCATTAATCTCGGCCTTGAAGCACTTCTAAGTACCGCCGAGGGTATTTTTAATGCATCAACCATTGAGATCGGGGTAATCGAACTTTCAACAAGAAAATTCAGAGAGCTCACTTATCCAGAAGTAGAAAAGTATGTGGAACGGGTTTTAAAGCAAAACGCTTCAGAAATTAAGAGAAAAGAGAAGAAAAAAGAAAAGTAAGGGTGTAATCATCCTATAATCAATATCGCTATTCTAAGGACTATCAATACCCAGCCCACAGCCACTATTACCCATATCGCCTTCTTTGCCACCTCTGCTATCGCAAGGAAGATGGTCAGTATCACAAGTAGTCCTATGGCATCGACTATGGTCACAGGGATTGCAACCCCTGAAATGGACTGGATCAACTCGACTATCTTTTCACCGAGCCAGTGCCCTATGGTGTATATGAAAGCCATTACGGTGGTCAGTATGTCTTCAGGCATGATTCACCAAATAACATCATAGATGAATTTTTCATACTATATATCCTTGCTGGAACACCTGAGAAAAATGCTCACCTTAATCTTTTTTTTCTTTCAAAAATTATCTGAGTATCATACTCTATCCTTATTATTCTATGATATGGTATGTACACATCCTCAACAACTCCTTCAAGTACCAGAAAACCTCTTTCAATGTTCTTGATGATACTACCTTCAATCATCTTAACATCTCCTGGCGCCCCCCTGTGGATGTAATAAACTTTACATCTATTCAGGTCGAACCTCCATTTTATCTCGTTGAGTATGAGTCTTGGATGTTTCGATTTGAACATGCCATAGCCTAATAACGAAAGCTTAATATAAAAGTGATTCTTATGAGCAACAAGCCATCATAGGCAGAAATAGGAGGATAAAATGACAGAAGGCCTTGAAATATTACCCGGTAGATTTGTGTGGGACACACTCTTTATAGATTACAGGATAATGATTGTTACGGCAATCATCTCCATAATCCTGTTCCTTGTAGGAATGTACATTCAGTTGGACAAATGGGGACGAGGAATCCCCGAAGGAGCCACAAAACCTATTGGCGCCTGGGGCGCCCTTAAGCTGATAGTAAGCAGGATATTTGAGAAAGGTATAGGACATGCCCTTGAGGTACTGGTGCTGGACGTTTTGTTCCAGCGAAGGACGTACAGACGCAGGAAACTCGAGTGGTTAATGCACATACTGATTTTCTGGGGATGGATAGGGCTGTTTATACTTACAATAGTTTCTTTCCTTGCTGAATTCTACGTTCCACTGATGGGTGAGGAATACACCTTTTATGTAGAAGCCTGGAAGACGCTGGAGCTTCCGAATGATATATTCGGATGGATGCTGGTTGCAGGCATTGCCATTGCCATAGTGAGAAGACTTACGTTTAAGGGCACTGACATTCAGGCGCGAAATGCAGATGTCGACTGGATATTGATCATTGGCTTGCTTATTGTAGTGGCCACAGGGTTTTATGCTCAGTACTTGAGGACTGATGTTTTTCATGTGGGTAGAGAACTGATATCGGCATATCCCCAGGGATTCTTCGGAAACATCACTGTACTGTTCCATGAAGTTTTCACCCTGCTCTTCTGCGTGGCTTATCTTCCGTTCAGCAAGTATTTCCATATGATAACAGCGCCCCTGACCATCCTGGTCAACCACGGAGGCGAGTAACATGGCAAAAGAAAAACCCTCAATAAACACAGTTAATCTCAGCGCCACGCAGTTAATGGAGTTCGACGCGTGCACCCGGTGCGGCGAATGCGTCAAGTACTGCCCGACGTACGATGCCAGGGATAAGAACCAGGACATTGAGCCGAGGGATAAAATCCAGAGATGGAAAGACTTCATGAACCGAAGCTACGGCTTGAGAGCAAGGATTTTTGGTCCGAAGAAAATCCCGGATGAAGAAATCAAGAAGTTCACAGACGACCTTTATAACTGCACCACGTGCGGCATGTGCGGAACAGTATGCCCTGCTGGCATAGATACCATAGAACTGTGGGAATCCACACGTGCAAACCTTGTGAAGCACGGAACAGGACCCTACGGCAAGCAGAGCCTTTTCCCCAAGCTCATCGAAGAAGGGCACAACCCGTATCTCAAGCAGCAGAAAGACCGACTTGCCTGGATGACGCCCGATATCAAGATAGCGGATAAAGCCGACATAGCATACTTCATCGGCTGCACCGCAGGATACAACCAGCAGGTGCTCGGCGTCAGCACTGCAAGGATACTGAACAAGCTTAATGTTCCTTTCATGGTTCTCGGGGAAGAAGAGTGGTGCTGTACCTCAGCACTCATAAGGACTGGGCAGCAGCATATAAATGACACGCCGAAGAAAGCAGCCATCCACAATATTGAAGCACTGAAGGCAAGAGGAGCAAAGCGAGTGTTATTTGCTTGCGCAGGTTGTTTCAGGGCATCCAAGATTGACTGGCCTAGACTGTATGGAAAAGAACTTCCTTTTGAATCAGTACATATGTCTCAGTTCTTAGCCGAACAAATAGATGCAGGAAAGATAAAATGGGAGAAGAGTTTTGATAAAACTGTCACCTACCATGATCCATGCCATCTCGGAAGACATGTGGGCGTGTTTGAGGAGCCGAGAAAGGTTTTAAAGAGCATGCCTGGCGTGAAATTTGTGGAGATGGAAAGAAACAGAGAGGAGCAGCGGTGCTGCGGCGCGGGTGGAGGCGTGAAAGCTGGCATTCCAGACCTTGCACTTGCTGTTGCCAAAGCGCGAATGAACGATGCAAAGGCAACTGGTGCTCAGGTATTAATAAGCACATGTCCGTTCTGCAGGCGCAATCTTATCGATGGAAGGGATGAACTAAAGATGGATATGTACATGGATGACCTTGTCGTATTAGTAGCTCATCTCATGGGACTGAGCACCGACGTCAAGCCTCCTGCACCGGGCGCTCCGAAAGAGAGCATCAGCGACCTTTTCAGGACTCAGACAATACCGCCTAAACCGGCTGAACCCAAGAAGGAAGAGCCGAAAGCTGCCGCCCCACCGGCAGGAAAGAAGTAGGCACACGCCTGCTTCTAACTTTTTTTATTTTACCTTTTTCTTTTTATGTTTATGGATGGCTTTACTAAAATCCGTCATGGATTCAAATATTTTTAAATCACTCGGAGTGGGTCTTACCATACAAAAAGCTTTCCCAAAATGCTCCATTTTAATACTGACACCACGGGCTGCCTGGATAACTTCTTCCTTTTCCATGCCGTGTTTGATGCTGTCCCTGAGTGCAAGCATGGCAGCCTCGCGGCATATAGCCTCGATATCCGCGCCTGAATAGCCATCTGTCATTTCTGCAAGCTTTTTTACATCGACGCCGGGATACAGGGGCTTACCCTTTAGATGGAGAGTGAATATCATCTCCCTTTCTCTCATGTCAGGAGGTCTGATGTATATTAACCTGTCAAGTCTTCCTGGGCGAAGAAGCGCAGGGTCTACCATATCAGGACGATTGGTTGCAGCCACCACTACCACATCCTTGAGCTCTTCAAGCCCGTCAAGTTCGGTAAGTATCTGGCTCACAACCCTTTCAGTGACACCTGAATCTAAAGATCCTCCGCGCGTGGGCGCGATGGAATCTATCTCGTCAAAGAAAATAATAGCTGGCGCTGCCTGGCGGGCTTTCCTGAATGTCTCTCTTACGATGCGCTCTGATTCGCCCACGTATTTGCTCATGAGTTCAGGACCTTTTATG
>JBGOYM010000065.1:0-9794 GCA_041479675.1 Candidatus Methanoperedens sp. | reverse complement strand
GCCACCCTGTGTCGTTCCCCCTCGCTCAGTTCATCGGGCATCTTGGCAAGGATCTCTGCGGCTTTTTTCTGAGTGAATCCAGCGGTCAGCAATGTCTGGATAGCCTTTCGCTCGCCAAGTTCCATAGGAAGGTCAAGCCCTATGGACTCGGTCAGGTTATTGATAACGTTCCTGTGAGGATAAAGGCTGTATTCCTGATGGAGTATGCCAATATATTTAGTGGCTCTTCCTTTCTTGTCGGATCCCAGTTGCTTGAGGTCTATCCACTCATCCCCGATCCTGACATCAATGGTGCCTGAAGTGGGAACGATCAGTCCAGAAATGATCTTGGATGTTGTGGTCTTTCCTGCGCCGCTCACGCCGATCAGACCGAATATTTCTCCTTCGTTCACATCAAAACTTATGTCATTGACAGCCCTGACTATGCCCCTGTCAAGTGAGAAATATGTCATCTTCAGTTCACGCGCACGGATCACTGGCTTACCTATCTTCACTTTTTCCTGCTCCACTAATTCTCCAGCTTCTTTCATGAAAGTAGCGGCTACTTCGTGCGGGTCGCCTATCATAACTATCTTCCCTTCATCAAGCCAGAGCGCCCGGTGCGAAAGCTCTTCTATGACCTTTGGCCAGTGGGAAGTAATAATGAGTGACATCTTGAAATTCTTAGTTGCATTCAGGATGGTCTCGTGAACGATCTCGGCTGTCTTGGGGTCAAGCGTCCCCGTAGGTTCGTCTGCCAGCAGAAGAATTGGATTTTTCACAAGCTGTCTGGCAAGTACAACGCGCTGTTTCTCACCGCCTGAGAGTTCTCTTGCTATATGCATCATCCTGTTTGAAAGGTTGACCTGGTCAAGCAGGTCTGCCGCCCTGTTAATAGCGGTGGGTCCCATTTCGCCTATTTCCTGGAGCGCGTTCATGACGTTCACAATCACCCTTTCATCGCCGTAAAGGGCAAACGTCCTCTGGAGCATGATGGCTATCCTTCTTGTTATATCCCTCCTCACAGGGTCATGAATATCCAGTTTTACGAAATCAGTTTCGAATTTCTCGAACTTTGAATTGCATTTCGGACAATTCGTGCCCACAAGGCTCGGGCGGTCTACCAATCTGCATTTATTGCATATGGAGAGGTGGTATATTACGCTTCCCGATACATTTTCAAAAGCTTCTACGCCTCTTAGCACGTGCATTAGAATGGATTTACCTGCACTGCTTTTTCCAAGTATCCCAAGAATTTCTCCCTCATTTACTTCGAGATTTATGTCTTTGAGTACATCTACTCCATCAAAGCCGACACGAAGATCCTTAATTTCGATAAATAGCGTCATATTTTATTCTCCGGGGGTCATATGTGTGAACTCATTAATCCGCATTATCATAAATTTTTGCATTTGGTTCTAAAACCATCATTTCTGATGGTTCACGTGTGGTCGATTATTTCTGCGGCGATTTAAATTAGACAAGGCAGTACATAAATATAACGATAATACATTACATTATAAAAAAAATAACATCAGAATTATATGGACCTGAAAAGAATGTTTAGTCCCGCATGGTAGAATCACAAATTATATTACTTCATCCTCTAATTTCAATGTCTAATGAGCACTGAAAGATCAAGAAAATTATTCGAGGAAGCAAAGAAATTACTTCCAGGCGGCGTGAGCAGCCCTGTAAGAGCGATAAAACCATATCCATTTTACACAAAGAAAGCCAGCGGTTCAAAAATAACCGATATTGATGGCAATGAATACATTGACTACGTCATGGGATACGGACCACTGCTCCTTGGTCACAACCATTCCGCAATTAAGGAAGCGGTAATAAAACAGCTCTCAGACGGCTGGTTATACGGAACGCCAACAGAACTTGAAGTAAAGCTTGCCAGGGAAATAATCGCACTGTATCCCAGCATAGAGATGACGCGATTTGTATCCACTGGAACAGAAGCCACGATGGGCGCGCTGCGTGCTGCAAGAGGATTCACCAAAAAGAACAAGTTCATTAAGATCGAGGGCGGTTTTCACGGCGCTCATGATGCGGCTCTTGTAAAAGCGGGATCTGGCGCGACGACACTTGGGACGCCTGACTCGGCTGGAGTACCTGCTGACTTCACAAAGAATACGCTTCAGGTGCCCTATAATGATATTGAGGCAATGACAGATGCCATAACGACATATAAAGAGGATGTAGCGGCTGTTATCATGGAACCAGTTCTTGGTAATATAGGACCCATTCTCCCAAAAAAAGGCTATCTTGAAGATGTCCGAAAGGTTACAGAAGAAAATGATGTTGTTCTTATATTCGATGAGGTCATTACAGGTTTCAGACTTGCCATGGGCGGTGCGCAGGAGTATTATGGCATAACACCTGATATGACAACGCTGGGCAAGATCCTGGGAGGCGGATTCCACATCGGAGTGATCGGTGGCAAGCGCGAGATAATGGAGACTATTTCTCCGGCAGGACCGGTATATCAGGCAGGCACCTTCAACGGCAGTCCTGTCTCGATGACAGCAGGACTTGCCATGATCAGCGCGCTTAAGAAAGAAAAAGTCCATGAGATAGTTAACAAAAAAGGAGATGCCATGCGAAAGGGGCTTTGCGATGTTATCAACGACTTGCGGCTTGATTATAACGTGAGCGGCGTTTCAAGTATGTTCAAGGTGTTCTTTGGCGATATGCCGTATAATTATCAGGAAGCCCTGAAATGCGATAGGGAAAAGTTCAATGTTTTTTTCAAGAAAATGCTATCTGACGGCATCTTTCTCCCTCCTTCGCAGTTTGAAACGAACTTCCTGTCTCTTGCTCATTCACAGGGCGATATAAATAAGACAGTTGAAGCCTATCAAAGGAACTTGAAATGAATAACGCGCCATTCAGGATAGGAACAAGAGGCAGCAAACTTGCTCTTGCGCAGGCTAACCTTGTAAAGGATATGCTTGCAGAAAATGGCATAAACACTGAAATAAATATTATCAAAACAAGCGGTGACACTTTTACAGACATGCCTCTCCATGAAGTGCAGGGTTTTGGCGTATTCGTGCGTGAGATAGATGATTCGATGCTTGCAGGGAATATTGATGTCGCAGTCCACAGCATGAAGGATGTCCCAACAGAGCGCCCGTCTGAACTTACGATCGCAGCAGTCATGAAGCGTGATTCACCGTACGATTTTCTGCTAACGCGCAACAATACGGATTTAAAGGACTTGCCCCAGGGAGCTGCAATAGGTACCACAAGCCTCAGGCGCAGAGCGCAGCTTATGCGCTTTCGGTCAGATCTTAAAATAAAAGAACTGAGAGGGAACATAGACACGCGCCTTCGTAAACTCAAGGAAGGGCAGTACGATGGCATTTTCATGGCAGAAGCAGGGCTTGAGAGGATGAAATGGGATCTTCCCGGTGAGCGCCTTGATCCTGACGACTTTGTCCCGTCAGCGAACCAGGGCACAGTGGTCATAGTCACAAGAAAGGATTCGGAAGCAGAAAAAGCGGTCAAAATCCTGGACGATGAAAGGACTCGTATCGAGACCCGGATCGAAAGGAGCATCATTGGTATCCTTGGCGGCGGATGTCTTGTGCCCATCGGAGCTTTTGCGAAGACTGAGGATAATCAGATAC
Source organism: Candidatus Methanoperedens sp. (assembly GCA_041479675.1). Classification (GTDB taxonomy): domain Archaea; phylum Halobacteriota; class Methanosarcinia; order Methanosarcinales; family Methanoperedenaceae; genus Methanoperedens. The sequence goes on along the minus strand of JBGOYM010000065.1, from coordinate 6,171 downwards.
ATGTACGTACCGAAGTGCTTTCAGTGGATGGAAAACGCTGCGTAAAAATAGATGAATTTATAAACCCTGTGGAATATGAAAAGGAATCAGAACGAATTGGGAACGAGTTAAAAAAGAAAGGGGGGGGCAGGCTTGTTGACGAGGCGGTAAAGATGTTGACAGCAAAAAGAGGAATAATGTCAGGTAAAGTATATCTAGTGGGCTCAGGTCCTGGTGACCCTGAACTGTTGACGATCAAAGCAAAGCGGCTGATAGAGAGCGCCGAGGTCATCCTGTTTGACCAGCTTCCCGGTAAGGCTATCCTTGACATGCTGCCAAAGTCCGCTGAAAAAATAGACGTTGGGAAATATGCGGGGAACCATAAGCTTTCTCAGTGGCAGATAAACGAACTGCTGGTGAAGAGAGCAAAGGAAGGAAAGTTAGTGGTAAGGCTTAAGGGCGGAGACCCTTATCTTTTCGGGCGAGGGGGCGAAGAAGCGCATGTGCTTGTAAAGGAGGGAATTGAAGTCGAGGTAGTCCCCGGGATCACTTCAGCAATAGCTGTTCCAGCATATGCTGGCATTCCTGTAACTCATCGCGATTATGCTTCAATGGTGACATTTATTACAGGTCATGAGGATCCTAGAAAAGAAGAGACCGGTCTTGACTGGGAGCTTCTTGCGCGCTTTGAGGGTACGCTTGTTATCCTGATGGGTGTGAGCATGCTTGAGCGCAATGTCAAGGAATTGGTAAAACATGGGAAATCTGTAGATACACCTGTCGCTGTGATCGAGCGCGGAACGCGTCCTGACCAGAGAGTAACTGTGGGGACACTTGCTGATATCGTTGGCATATGCAAAAAGCGAAAAGTTAAGGCGCCTGCAATTACGGTTATTGGCGATGTTGTAAAGCTGCACAGGGAACTGGGAAGGGATTGAAAAACTCATCTGTGGCCGTAGGAAATATCTCTTTTCGCAGTCCTGCGCGCCGATAGAATCCCATGCAACTTATTCCTATATTACTCTCATCTTCGCACACATTAAAAAATTTTACAATGATAAAGCCTTAGTAACCCATTCGATAGCATGTTCCCACGGTTCACAGATAAATGATGACACCTTGGTTCAGTATGATCGTTTCTGTCATATATGTATTAAGAAAAACCCTATAATAATTAACCCGCCGATTATCGTGGTCGATATGATTGCTTTGAGCATCATCCTGGCATCCAGCTTCTCATCGAGCTTAATGTTAGAGAATACAAGCCCTAGCGCAACAAACAGCGTAATAACAAGAACTCCGTGGGTTACCCAATGGTGGCCAGTGGCGGCTTTCATCCAATCAAGCAATGCTTGATTCGTCTCCTTCAAAACCACAAGAATAGCACTGAACAAGCTAGTTATCGCAAAAGACAGACCGAATCCTGCAATATATTTCGTCATTTCAGTCATCTCCCCAGAAGTCCCATCTTTACTCCCATGCTTATTACTGAACCGAATCCCTCCATGGTAAGTCCAAGGAGCACAATTAGCCCTGCAACTGTCAGCACCAGATTTCGTGAACCTTTGTCGGTAACCAGGCAGTTGCTGTGCACCACAATTGGCAGGTACATGCTGAGCAATAGCAACATAAAGAATAAGTGTTCTTTTACCTCCATGAAAAATAAATGTGCCCATGGCCATGGGCCTGCCGTTATAATGCCTCTGTCGTCCCCATAGAAAGCCACATACCAGTATCCTCCGAGTAGGTAGGCAAGCAATATGAACACAGCTACTGCTATGCTCATATATTTTATCCTGCCTTTGTTATTCTCATTAACATTTAAAATATCTACAAATAGCCAAATACCTGCAAGTATTCCTAACACGCCAAACGCAACGTGAGCCATTATTATTCCTTCTGCAGCCATTTTTTTTTATCACCAATTAATCTATTTTATAGTATGTATAAGTTTTACTTAAGTTTTTCGGAGATACTGCCTCAATCCGAAATCTTTATATATTGATAAGTCTTATTACCATATGTAATAAAAACTTACATATGAAACAAATAATAAGAGGTGAAATAAAAATGAACTTAAAAACAATTGTAACAATCGCGACAATCCTTGTCATACTGGGCGCAGGCATCGCTATGGCAAGACCCACAACAATAGACTACGGCTTCTTGAACGGCATGATGGGTTCTGGAATGATGTACTCAGGTAATGGCTATGGCGGCATGATGGGTCTTGGAATGATGTACTCGGGTAATGGCTATGGTGGCATGATGGGTTCTGGAATGATGGGCAATAGCGGCAGATACGGGAGTATGATGGGAGGCGGTAACTATGGCGGTTACGGAACCAATACTTACAGGGCTGACGACACTCCTATAACCATCGAGAAGGCAAAAGAATCAGTAGAGAAATACCTTGCTGCCACAGGCAATACTGACCTTGCTATCGCAGAAATCATCGAGTTTGATAACCACTTCTATGCAAGCATAAAAGAGAAGAGCACGGGCAAATACGCTATTGAGCTTCTGGTCAACAGATACACCGGCTCAGTGTTCCCTGAAATGGGACCGAACACGATGTGGAACACAAAATACGGTCACATGAACTGGAACGCGCAGGGAACTGCCACAGTGACTAAGGAACAGGCAATTGAGAAGGCACAGAAATACCTGGAAACAGCGCTGCCAGGGACAGAAGTTGAAGGTGCGGATGCGTTCTACGGCTACTATACACTTGAAATAATAAAAGATGGAAAAGTCTATGGGATGCTTAGCGTGAATGGCAACACCGGCGCAGTATGGTACCATAACTGGCACGGGACATTCGTAAAAATACTGGAAGTCGAATGATCTTCCTGTATTTTCATCTCCTTTTATTTTAAATACATTGTGCATCTTTTAGTTATCTGGTGAAACGGTGGACAAAGAATCCCTGGTACAGATACTTGATGCCCTTGGCAACGAACACAGCTTGAAGATAATGTCGATCCTTGCCAACGGTGAATGTTTTGTATCAGAACTTGCAAAGATGGTCGGGATATCCCGCCCGCTACTGTACCTTCATCTTAAGAAACTTGAGAATGCAGGTCTTGTGGAGAGTGAGATACGCCACTTTGAAGAGCCACCATATACTAAAAAATTTTACAGAGCAAAGAACTTTGAATTAAAACTATCATTGAATAGTATCAAGGAGATAGTATCGCAGGAGGAAAAATAATGGCAATGGATATGATGGATTTTATGAGTACGGGGACGGCAACAAATACACTTGTTATCGTAGTGATAATATTCGGTCTCATATCAGTTTTTCTGGGCTACATGATGCTCACAGAACTAAAAGAAACAAGAAAAGCTATCGAGAGAATGGAAAAAGTCCTGAAAACCGTAGAGTAAGACCATGCTATCGGATCCGGAAAAAGAAACCATTAAGAAAAAATTTACCGCGCTCGTGAACGATGTGGAGCTTGCGATATTTACGCAGGAGCTTGAGTGCAAGTTCTGCAAGGAAACAAGGGATCTGACGCTTGAACTTGCAGCTATTTCCCCCAGGATAAAGACAAAAGTCTATGATTTTGTCAAGGATGGGGATGAAGGCACCAAATATAACATAAAGAAAATACCTGCAATAGCAATTATAGGAAAAAAGGATTATGGTATAAGGTATTATGGTGTTCCTGCAGGCTACGAGTTCACCGCTTTTGTGGACGATATAATCGATGTTTCAAAGGGCACAACATCGCTTTCTGAGAACATAAAGAAGAAACTGGCAGACATAAAAAAGCCAGTTCATCTGCAGGTGTTCGTTTCACCCACATGCCCATACTGTCCGAAGGCAGCCCGTATCGCCCACCAGTTCGCCATTGAAAACGAGTTCATACGGGCTGACGTTATCGAGATGACAGAATTCCCGTATCTTGTTCAGAGATACAGTATAATGAGCACCCCTCATATCGTAATCAACGAGGATACATCATTCGTTGGAGCACAGCCGCCTGAAATTTTTATTGAACAGATTAACATGGCGTTGCGGGCAAGCTATAATCCGATGTACTCATAACAGCAAATCATCGTTTTAACAACGAATTTTAGACAGGATTTCCTAACCTCATTTTTTATTTGCCTTTATTATGAACTCATCCGCGAACAGATTCTTCCACGCCAAAGCCATCCTGTACCAGAGGAAATTCAACCTCTTTTTGCAGAAATAAATACTTGGCGTGACATCTTGCCAGACTATGCTATAACCAGCATCAAAAGCCAGCTTTTTTGCAGAATTCAGGTTATAAAAATGCAGGTGTGTCCTGTCGAACACGCCGCTTTCTGCATACTCGAACTTTCCGAAAAAGATGGTCAGCCTGGAATGCCAGTTCACGATATTGGGCACTGAAAAAATTAAAAACCCATCATTTGACAGGTATTTCCTGATCTCTTTCAATACTTTAACAGGCTCTACCATGTGTTCAAGGACATTTCCCATAATGACATAATCAAAAAATCCTTCGCTGTAAGGAAGTTGTGTTTTTTCTATATCGATATTATGGATCTCCACGCATTTGCCCTTTGCAATGCATGCCATAGCTGTGTCCTTTTCAACGCAGTAAACCCGGCATTTCTTCTTTATCGACAGCATATTCGCAAGCCTGCCGTCAGCGCAGCCTATCTCAAGAACAGTAGAACCATCGGGTATCTGTTCAAATATCTTGCAGCGAGAGGTACAGGTATCGATATACATCGTCTATCCAAGCTTAATTGACTTGAAATGCGGACCTTTCCAGTACACCATTTTTTCGATCTTTATCTGTACGATCACATCGTTCTCCCCCATGGGTCTGTTCTCTATCACAGCCTGGTACTTTCCTTTGAATTCCATATAGATGTCCCTGTAGAGTTCCAGAGTCTCCTCTGAAAGGAAATAGATGGGTCCCTTTTCTGTTATCCGGGCAGTACCCTGCGCCATTATACCTTCGTTGTTGATTAGATTTTTCGTATCCCTGATATCTACTGTAATGCTGACCTTAGGGTTCTCAAGTATATTCTTGACCTTTTTTGACATTTCATTAGTAATAAAGAATATCTTCTGCAACGGCTCTTCGTACACAAAAAAAACAGGCGTAATATGCGGCTGGTCGCTCCCGTCGCTCGTGCACACGTATCCGAAGTAGTTCCCATACAGGATATTGAGCATTTCATCTGGGATTTTCATAGTTACACCGGCACACTTATTTGTTTTGCTCCTCTCCAGTATATTATCCTGACTGGTTTTATTTCCACAAGTATCCTTGCGATTATCGGGGTCAACTGCCATGCTTTTGGCAGTTCTGAGGCGGCATATTTTTTTGTATATTCCGGATATTTCTTAAGAAATAGAGAACGTGCGCCAAGCATCTGGATAAAGCGAAGTGGGACGTCCCAAAGCCCATATATTTTTGCCTCGCCAGTGAAAAGGACAGCCTTATTCTGAAATATGTTGCTCATGTCCCGCGTGTCTATCAGGAATGCAACTTTCCTGTTCTTGCGCAACATTTTTAACTTCTTTGATTCTTTGGAAGTATTAAAAAATATCCTCTGTCCATCAAATATATAGACAACGGGAGTAACATGTGTTTCTCCATTAAAGGCATTTCCTATATATGCGAAACTGGACTCCATAACAAGGTTGTATATGTCCGGTGGCAGCCAGGGTACCTTTGAGACGATATATGCTGAAGCCATCGATGTCAAAATTATAAAGACAAAAAATACCAGTATTACCGTAACAAGTAAACCGTCATGCTGGATTATGGGTATCAAAAGAAGTGATATCATTCCGAAAAACACATTGTTTATGTCAAGTTTCCGCAGGTAATTAAGTTCTGTATATGGCGTATGTTCAAGTTCACTTCTTTTTTCTGCAAGTTTTTTCAGCTTGATCGACCTCCAGAGCGCAAGTATGGATGTCCATATCCCCAGTCCCATCCTGTAGCAGATGTCCCAGATAAGAAGACTTACGAACAAAAGCAGAATGATATCCGGGTCTTTTCCAAGCCAGTATTCTATCAGGTCTGACCCGAAAATAAAAAGATATACCATGAACGTGATGAAAATAGCCAGTCCGGGTACTGCTTCGTAATGGTTCCTGTGAAAGAGTATACCCCTGTACCGCTCAAGCAGTTCGTTCTCATCTTTGCTAAGCGGGGCCCTGAATTTGCGCAGGGT
>JBGOYM010000064.1:0-9812 GCA_041479675.1 Candidatus Methanoperedens sp. | reverse complement strand
GCAACAGGTTTATCTACGGGAACGGATCCCAAACGCAATGTTTGTTACCCTCTCGACCTACTTTTATATAGGTACAAGAATGCTTAATTATTCTCGCAAGGATGTTGTATATACGAACGCAGATACGAGGCAAACAAATTTACGTCTATCTGGGTGCTATTATGAAGATACTCCATATTATCCGGAACCCCAATGATACGACGCCCATCGAGATTGCTAAAGCTCAGAGTGCAGAGCATGATGTGGCGATGCTCCTTCTGCATGATGCCGTGTATCTGGTTCCAGGGTTGAAAGCCTATGCGTGCAGGGATGATGCGGAGGCAAGAGGGGTTACTGCGCATGAATGTGTGGGGTATGACAGGATAGTTCAGATGCTGTTTGAGTATGACAGGGTCGTGTCGTGGTAGGAATTGTGTGGCTGTAATGCTATAAATTGGTTACATGCTTACCCAAAATACTATCTACTTTTAGAATTAAATATTGGCATCATGGCAGATAATATCATAATACCAATTACTTCAGATGGCAAAATAACTATTCCCAGAGAGCTGATAGAAAAATTCGAGCTTAAAGACCTCGTGGAAGTTGCAGAAACTCATTGCAGCCAGGGAATACTAATAAAAAAACATGAATAGCAGAATAGGGATCAGTTAAAAAGGATAAACACGGCGGCGCTTTCAGCCTATATACCCCAGATCCTCTTCTTTTTTCTTCTTTTCCTGCATGTCTTTCAGATACTTCTTAAAACCTTCATCAAATTTTTTGACTTCAATTTCGATTCGGCTCAGGTCAATGTCAATACCAAGAAGTTCAGACACTTTCTTTATTCCGGCATAACATGATTTTATGTCAAGTGCCTCAGGAAAGGCAGTTTCACTGAGCAAAGCCATTCCTTTTATTCCATTTCGCAAAGCATATTCGATAACAAGACCATTGACCCCGCTTATTTGAAAGCTGCTATTGGCTATCTTCACCCCTTTACTCTCTAAAAATTGCAGAAGTTCAGGCGAGGTCGCAAGCCCGAATACTTCAGGTTCTTCAACATATCCCTGTACATGCGTTGCGATTACGGTATAGATCATCTCAACTCCACAAAGCTTCGCTGTTTCGACTATTTTCTCAGAAAGCTCATTATCCTTTGCAGCATAGCCAAACTGGATATCACCCAGGAACAAAATGATATTTTCTTTCTCCGAATAGTAGAACTTGAAAGGACTTATTTTCCTGTCGATCGGTACGATCAGACCTTTTTCGAAAAAAGCTATGGATGGTGAAAGATGGGGTATTGAGATGTCCGCGAACAATTCGGGTTTTAAGAATTCAATAAAATAGTTAACAGTGGTCCTGGCTACCATGCCCATACCCGGAAGGCCCACTAACATACGGGGGTTTGACATTTCCGGTTTCTTTATGAATCTTACTTCCATATCTTTTCCCCTCTTATCGTTATCACCGTCTGCCTTATGGGAAAGACCTTCCCGGCTCTCTGCACCGCCTCTTCGACTATGTGCTGCAACCCGAAACAGCAGGGAACTTCCATATTGACAAGAGTGATGGTTTTAATCTTGTTATTCTTCAGTGTCTCGGTGAGCTTATCCACATAAGATTCCGCATCATCAAGCTTCGGGCAGCCAACTATCAAAGACTTGCCTGCAAGGAAGTCAGAATGGAAGTTCGGGTATGCAAAAGGTACGCAGTCAGCCGCAACAAGCAAGTCAGAATCCTTGAAATACGATGCCTGCGGGGAAACAAGCGTGAGCTGCACTGGCCACTGTCTCAGTTCAGAGCTCTGACGCTGCGAAACTCCTGCTGTGGTTTTTTTCTCGCTCCTGAAATCCACAGCCAGGTGTTTTTTCACTTCATGTTCATCGAACTCAGGCGCATTCCGTTCGACGATCGCGATAGCATCCTGCGGGCAGTGTCCGAGGCACGCACCAAGACCGTCACAGAACCTGTCGTCCACGAGTTTTGCCTTACCGTCGATGATCTTAATCGCTCCCTCTGCACAGTTGGGGATACACAATCCACATCCGTTACATTTATCTTCATCTATGAATACGATATTTCTCTTCATATGTTTTCATGTAAGGATGGATATTATAATTAATAAACTTATTTGTTGTAAAAAATAGCTGAATTTCTAAAATGTATTTTAAGATATAGGTAATTTATATATACAATTATGCCTATGTTTTGTGCATGCGAGAATTCCTCGACCTTGACAAAAGGGACAGGGAGATATTATCTCTGCTTGAGAAAAACCCTGAGATGTCCCAGAGCGATATAGCAGAAAAACTGAAGATCTCCCAGCCCTCTGTTAGCGCGCGAATGCATAAGCTCAAACAGAAAGGAGCGCTGGCGCATGTTGTGGGCATGAACCTGAAAAAAGTTGATCTTTACATGGCAAAGGTGGACGTGATTGCTAACAATACCTCTTCTGTGCTTGATATCTTTAAGGACTGCCCGTATTTCCTGAATGGTCTCATCGTGTCCGGAAAGCATAACCTGTGCCTGTTTTTTGTGGGCGAGGATATTGCCACCCTTGAGGCGATCGTTGACGGGCACTTGCGGAGCAATCCGCTTGTAAAAAGTGCAGAAGTAAGCATCGTGATCGCGCCTATGAAAGACCTTGTCCTGCCTATCAGGATGAACTTCGATCTAAGCAGCACGTCGCCATGCGGCAACAGGTGTAACTGTAAGGAGTGCCCGCATCACATATCCAGCAGGTGCCTTGGCTGCCCGGTGACCGGAAGCTATAATGGCAAGATATGGAAATGACACATATCGTCCCATGCATAAAAAAAATTCCGGATGATAACAAAAAGACTTAAATCAAAGTATGCCTTTAAAGAGGCTCTGATATGGTATGAGCCGCCATAACTCAGCTGGTAGAGTGCCTGGCTGTTAACCAGGATGTCACAGGTTCGAGCCCTGTTGGCGGCGTTCAAAAGAAATTCAGGGGCCCGTAGCTTAGTCAGGTTAGAGCGCCCGGCTCATAACCGGGAGGTCACCGGTTCAACTCCGGTCGGGCCCATCAATCTATTTTTGATAAAAAGAACTATGTATTTATCGAGCATAATTTGACAGAATGCTCTCACTTTCATTAACAGGGTTGGATCTCAAAAATCCCCTGATGCTTGCCGCAGGCATCATGGGTACGACCGGAGGTTCATTAAAGAGGGTGGCTGAAGGCGGCGCCGGTGCTGTGGTCACAAAATCCATAGGGATAAAAGCAAAGAGCGGACACTACAACCCGAGCATGGTGGAAGTGGACTGCGGCTACCTGAACGCGATGGGTCTTCCGAATCCATCTTATAAGAATTTCCAGGGTGAGATAGACACAGCAAAGGAAGGTGGAGTGCCAGTTATCGCAAGTATCTTCGGAGCAAGCGCTGATGAGTTTTCTGAAATAGCTGGCTCGCTGCGCGCCGATGCTTTTGAGCTCAATGTGAGCTGCCCTCATGCATGCGGGTATGGCACTCAGGTTGGTTCTGACCCTGCTCTTGTGGAAGATATAACACGGGCTGTAAAAAATGCAACATGTGTTCCGGTCTGGGTAAAACTCACTCCAAATGTCACAGATATCAAGAGCATCGGGCTTGCTGCCGAGAGCGGAGGTGCTGATGCTGTTGTAGCGATCAACACAGTAAGGGCAATGGCAATAGATATCGAAAGCAGCTATCCCGTACTGGGGAACAAATTCGGCGGGCTCTCTGGCAGGGCAATTAAGCCGGTAGCGATAAAATGCGTCTATGACCTCTATGAAGCCCTTGAAATCCCGGTGATCGGCGTTGGCGGGATATCGGACTGGCGGGATGCCGTGGAGTTCATTATGGCTGGCGCAAGGGCGGTACAGATAGGTTCTGCGGTGGGGAACAATATCAACATCTTCAATGATATCTCATCATGCATGGAATCCTTCATGGAAGAAAAAGAATGGACTCTTGATGATTTATACGGGATGGCGCATAAAAAATGAGACATGTTAATGTGGTAATAACAAAAGTGGTGGAAGAGACCCCAACTATCAGGACGTTCTTCTTTGATACGTCTTTCGAACTTATTCCGGGACAGTTCGTGATGGTGTGGATACGCGGAGTTGATGAAGTTCCCATGGCGCTCTCATATGAAAATGCGATAACAGTGCAAATGGTCGGACCTGCGACCTCGGCGCTGTTCGAGCTTGAGGAATGCGACTCTGTCGGCATAAGGGGACCTTTCGGTAAGGGATTCGATGTCAGGAAAGGAAACATCCTGCTTATCTCAGGCGGGGTCGGCGCCGCCCCCCTTGCGCCGCTTGCTGAGAAGGCAGGCGCAGCGGGTGCAAAAATAACCACGCTTCTTGGCGCAAAGACGAAAGATGAATTGTTGTTCATGAAGCGCTTTGAAGCAGTTGGAGAAGTGCGGGTCGCCACGGATGACGGCACTGAAGGTAAGCACGGATATGTGACGCAGCTTCTCCCTGATGTAAAAAATTATGATCAGGTATACTGCTGCGGACCTGAACCCATGATGAAAAAAGTGCTTGATAAGGTCACTCCCTCGAAGGCTCAGTTCAGCCTCCACAGGTATATTAAATGCGGTCTGGGGATATGCGGGGCGTGCTGCGTGGACGGGCTGCGGGTGTGTAAGGATGGGCCTGTTTTCTCTGGGGATGTTATTAATAAGACGGAGTTCGGGGTTTACAGGAGAAATGAGTGCGGGGAGAGAGTGAGGGTGTAAATCTAATAACATAATATTAATCTAAACTAATTTTACCTCCTACACCTTTTAACCAGATGCTCAGATAATTCCCAAGGAATTTATGCTTAATACGAGTATGATATTTACATTTCAAATAGTCCACCCACTTTTTACATCAAGCAATTGCATTTAATCTTCTTATAATCTAATCCAATCATTTCCCACATCTCAACCGTTTCTTTACATAACGCAACATTCATATAACCATAATTATTTTTCAAATAATCAATGAGCATCGAGTACATTTCATACCTTATCTCAGAATCTATCTTCTTACCCCAATTCGATTTTTCAGAAAGGTATTTTATCCAGGTCTTATCCTTAGAATTATTGATCGTACTCTGGAGCCCCCTCAAGGAGCCAAAAGTAATCCTCTCAGGAATAAATTTCTCAAATATTTTATCAACAAGCCCTTTATAATGTTCCCTCCACTCAAAAACCGGAACCATTGGATCAATTCTAATCCTTGTTTCATACCCAGCCTCACTCACCTTTATTGCCGCTTCGATCCTATCCTCAACTTTCGGCGCTTTTTCCCAGACCCTTGAAACAGCAGGAGCATTCATGCTGAAACTAACTATAACATTCCTGTGCTCTTCTATCTTCAATAAATTATCGACATTCGTTGACTTCGTTAAGAAAAGCACTTTATGCTTTTTTTGAGCTTCGAACATAGGTATTATGAATCTTGAAAAAGGGTCATCCGAATGTTCAGATAGCAAAGAATCGCTTAATTCGCCCGTATTCAATACTTCTGGAAGAGAGCCATTATTTAAAAAAGTGCTGACATGCTCTTTCACTTTAGAGCGGTCTTTTTGTCTTGGCTGTTTTCCTGTAAACCTGAACGTCCCCTGCAAAAAACACCATGCGCAATTGTAAGCACATCCATTCGCCCATTTCAACTCCAAGAAATGAGGGCAGATAACATCGGTCTTTTTCTCAGGCAGCGGGGTTTTCTCGAATCTGCAAATTATCGAGCCATCTCCCACTTTCTGGACAAGGTTCTTCATAGAACCGTCAAGGGTCGGATATACCTGTTTTTTTATCTGCATCAATTGTTCCATTGATTTTAATCCTCATAAATATATCTTATTTATTATCTTGAAACACGCACAAAAATATAGAACAGGTTATATATATGACTTTAGAGAGCGGAGCGAAAGTATTTCAGTTCACCGTATCTGCGGTTTTTTCTTTTCAGATTCCGATTAATAAGGTAAAAACTTTTTAACATCCGCTCAAGCCTGTAACTCGCCCGTATAGATACATTAAAAACAACAGGCAACAATCTGAGCCCGACAACATGCTCACCCAGATAATCACCGAAGGCACAACAAAGGTCGAAGTCCCGTTACCCGATGAAACCTCAAGCTTCCCTCCGTCCTCAGCAGCAGTATTTTACAATCCAGCCATGCGGTTGAACAGGGATATTGCAGTGGCTGCGCTTGCAGGGTTTTCAAAGAATAACCCGGAATACACCTACATTGACGCTCTCTCAGCCTCAGGCATCAGAGGGCTTCGGATCGCCAACGAGGTCGGACTTTGCTCCACAATGAGCGACTGGGAAGACACATCCTTTGAACTGATAAAGAAAAATATAGAACTCAACAACCTCCAGAACTGCACTTCGATAAAAAGGAACGCTAATGTTGTGATGCTGGATGGCAGTTTCGATATCATCGACCTTGACCCTTTCGGAAGCCCGGCACCCTTCCTTGACGCAGCATGCTTTTCTATAAAGTGCCTGCTGTGCGTTACTGCCACTGACACTGCGCCCCTGTGCGGCGCTCATAAGAAGGCTGGCATCAGGAACTATGGCGCAGTGCCACTAAAGACGGAGTATTATCCCGAGATGGGTGTTCGCATCCTTATGGGCGCTGTTGCAAGGTCGCTTGCTAAATATGATAAAGCAATGACGCCCCTTCTCTCTTACGCATCAGCGCATTACGTGAGAATATTCGCATCAATAAAAAAAAGCATAGTGGCTGCAGATGAGTGTCTGAAGAACATGGGATTTCTTTACCACTGCTTTGCCTGCGGCGCACGGGGATGGGAATACGGGCTTGCTGTCCACATGCCTGAGAAATGTCCTGTGTGCGGGCAGCCGACATCCCTGGCAGGACCCCTGTGGCTTGGCAGGTTGCATGACAGGGAGTTTTGCGAGCAGGTGCTGGATGAAGTGAAAAAACGGGAGTTCAAAGGTGTTGAAAAGCTGATAACTTCTTGCAGGGATGAGCTTGATATACCGATGCACTACGATTATCACAAGCTGTGCAAATCGCTTGGGATCACGGCTATGCCAACGGATAAACTGATACTTGCTCTTAAAGAGAAGGGTTTTCAGGCATCGCGCACTCATTTTACAGGTATTTCGTTCAAGACGGATGCAGGAATGGAGGAGATAAAGAAGGTTGTGAGGGAGCTTGCGCAAAAAAGCCATTGAAATATGGTTCTACCGAAATTCCTCATATAAGGCAAAATCTTAAATATTTGCCTCACATATAATCCATCATGAGAAAAGAAGAACTCCTCGAAATCCTCTCTGACTGGAACTTCTGGGTAAAAGAGATAGATACAGGCTTCAAAAGGGAAGACTACATAAGAAAACTCATCCCGATGATAACGGAAACTAACCAGATAGTATGCATAGCAGGCATCAGGAGAAGCGGAAAATCCACGATAATAAGGCAGCTTGCAAAGGAACTGGGTGGCGACACGAACACGCTTATAGTGAATTTTGAGGATGAAAGATTCATCCAGCGAGATATAAAGCTCCTCAGGGACATTTATGATACCTATCTTGAAAAAGTAAAACCCACCAGGAAACCATTCATTTTCCTGGATGAGATCCAGAATGTCCCGGAATGGGAGCGCTTCGCCAGGGGCGTTCATGAGCGAAAAGAAGCCAGGATCATTATTTCTGGCTCATCATCAAAGCTCCTGAGCGCCGAGCTTGCAACTTTGCTGACTGGCAGGAACATAACCTTTTTTGCTTATCCACTATCATTTAAAGAGTTCTTAAAATTCAAGGGGATTTCAGCCGCCACTGAGCTTGAAATCCTGGCAAAAAGGGTGGAGATAAAAAGAGCGCTTGATGAATATATGGAATTTGGAGGTTTTCCCGAAGTTGTTCTGTCAGCTGATAAAAAAAGGATACTGCTGGGTTATTTTGATACTATTATCACAAAAGATACGATTGAAAGGTTCAATATCAGGGAAAGGGAGAAAATAAAAACATTATCAAAATTTTATCTTACGAATATCGCCTCTCCTGTGAGTTTTCAAAAGGTCTCCTCTTTCCTGAACATCCCGCATGCAACTGTGGACAGATTTTCCGAATACCTGCAAACAGCATGCCTCGTTTTTTTCATAACAAAATTCTCTTTCTCAATGAAAGAGCAGGAAAAAGCCCAGAGGAAAGTATATTCGATCGATAGCGGGTTATCGAATGCCATCGGTTTTCGGTTTACCAAGAATTCAGGAAAGCTTATGGAAAATATCGTCGCTATCCAGTTAAAAATAAGGCAGTCATTTGAGCCCGGGATAGAGATATACTACTGGAAAGATCAGTCTCGAAGAGAAGTTGATTTTATGGTTAAAGATGGTCTAAAGGTGAGTGAACTGATACAGGTTTGCCAGGATATGTCGGACCTGGGAACAAAGGAAAGGGAAGTCAAAGGTCTGGTCAGGGCGATGGAAGAGTTCAACATAAAGAAAGGTCTCATAATAACAGAAGACTTTGAAGGGGATGAAAAAGTCAGGAATAATGAAATAATATATGTGCCGTTATGGAAATGGCTTCTTTCAAGGTGAGCAGGAAACCGTCTTAATCCACTTTCGGTCTTATCTCAAAAGGATCATGAGCGCATTGTAATTAAGGATGTGCCATCCCCGAAAATCGATGATATATTCTATAAATTTTTTTGCAATTTCTTTTGGTATTGGATTCTCTATCTTATTTTCTCTCAAAGCCCCATCTTCCGCACGATTTCCCCGACCCCTTTCATCGCTGCCGAATCCTCAGGCAGTTCTGCAAGCGGTCTTCCTTCAAGGTCAAAGCTCGCAAGCACTTCATCAAATGGAACGATCCCAACAAGATCCATCTTCAACTCCTTCGTGTACTCCTCGATGCGCTCGCGGTTCTCTGTCGTGACCTTGTTGGCGATAACGTGCATCTTCCTGATGTTCAGGTTCAACGACCTGGCAAGTTCCCGTATCCTCTCTGCTGTCTGCAACCCCCGCCGCGAGCCGTCAGTGACCACCAGCAGCTCATCCACATCCCTGATGATCCGCCGGGAGAGGTGCTCAAGCCCTGCCGCAGTATCTATTATCGTCAGGTCGTAGTTCTTGAGTATCCTGTCCATTATCCCGCGCAGCAGGTTGTTCGCAAAGCAGTAGCATCCCGAACCTTCGGGACGCCCCATCACAAGAAGGTCGTAGCGCGGCATCTCGGTCAGGACTTCATATACTTTTGATTCAAGAAGCGCCTCTTTGTTGATATCTGGCGCCATCTTATCGCGCTCCTGCAGCATGAATTCGCGCATGTCGCCAATTGTCTTATCGACCTTCACGCCAAGCACGTCGGGAAGGTTGGAGTCGGGGTCTGCATCGATAGCAAGGAGCGTTCTTTTGTTGGAGGAAAGGTGTTTTACCAGCATTCCGGCTACTGCGGTTTTTCCGGTGCCGCCTTTGCCTGTGATCGCAATTACTTTCATAGCTTTTCCCAGATAACTCTTTTGAGTATTTAAACATGTCCTTCTAAATATTTATCAGAGTACTCGGACATCAGATCCAAGTTTAGGAAAGAATTTCCCCACCTTCAGGAATGGTGTGGAAATCATCTCTGGGCGCCGAGCTGTTTCCATGGAAGTGTTGGGAATGGCTGGGATGTTGTAAGCAGGTATATTGAAACTCCATTGGTCATCGGTTAAGCCCACCATTCCTCCCTGAATCGATGTCGATTGACATGAGGGTCAAGTGCTTGACTCTGATAAACATTCATGACAGTTTCAAAAGTTCTTTCAACTCCACAATATCGAAGTATTAAGGTGAGTTGAGCATCAGTATTT
>JBGOYM010000063.1:0-9863 GCA_041479675.1 Candidatus Methanoperedens sp. | reverse complement strand
TATTTTGGACATACTAAAAAGCCATTCAAGGTTTATACTCAAGTTATTGCATTGTTTTCTGCAAAAAGTGCAAGGGGTAGATTCAACCTCTGCCTGAAGGACAGAGGTATACTCTACCCCTTGACCCCAACGCAATTAAAATGCGCCAAAATTTTTCAGTTCTCTTGTTATTATCCAGCCGTACATTTCACTCACCCTCCACCCATCTCCAGATCACTGTTGTGACATTGAGTGGTATACCTTTGCTTTCAAGGATCTCGCATCTTCTTTTCAGCTCTTCAGATAGAAAGCCATTGACGGCGCTCTCAACGAGCTTTAAGTCGAGTGGGGCAAGTTTGTCCCCATCTGATGTAGCCTGCAGTATCGCTATTGCTTTATCGCAGGTATTCTCTTTCATATGTGCCCAGCCTCCTTCATGCTGAAATGCCTGCAATCGCCGATTATGACATGGTCGAGAACGTCAATGCCCATTATCTTCCCGGTTTCTACCAGCTTCTTTGTGATATCGATATCTTCCCTGCTCGGTGTGGGGTCGCCAGATGGATGATTGTGTGCAACAATAATATGTGCTGCCGATTCGATCAGGGCAGTGCGGAACACTTCTCTTGGATGGACTATGTTTGCGTTGAGCGAACCAATGGATATGGTATCTTCCCTGATCACCTGGTTCTTGGTATCTCGGTCTTTCTTCTGTGGCCATATCTTCGATTCTGAGTTTATATTGTTGCATAGACGCCTCGTAATCTTTGGAGAAGATGTTTTGCCTGAACCCGCCTGATTTCAGCACCGCAGTGCGAAATCTGGGGCCAACCGATATTCACATAATCAGAAGAGAACTCATATGAAGTACGAGGTTATAATTGAAGTTACATTTATCGATAAAATTTTTAAATTGATGAATATTTTTTTTAGTATAGGAAACTATAAAAGTAGTTTCTTATCCCGCTACTGAAATAAATAAGTTGATTTCATTGTTTTCATTCTTTTGTGTGTGCATCAAAACAAAAGCCAAGAAATCAATAACAATTACAATAACCATTTTTCAAAATTATTATAGTCGTTTTATCTATTTTAATTATAACTTATAGCAATTAAATTTATACATTATAGCATTATTACATGAAATGTAAATCCCGAAAAGGAGGCAAAATAAAATGAATGATCTATCGAATAGAACCAGAATAGGAAAAGAAAATATAAGTGCACATCAATCAGTAAGAGAACAGTATAGTATATTGAAAAAAGACGGAATGACAAACACTTTTGACAGGGCAATTGCCCAGGGAAAAAGATGTTCATTCTGTGAACAGGGTATAAGCTGCCAGCTTTGCAGCAACGGTCCATGCAGGATAAAACCAGGCGCAGAACGGGGAGTATGCGGCATAGATGCAGACGCTATGGCAATGAGGAACTTCATGTTCCTGAACACTATGGGCACGTCTACATATACCTTCCATGCGAAGGAAGTGGCTAAGACCCTGAAGGCAACAGCCCTTGGAAAAACCCCATTCCAGATAAAGGACAAAGTAAAACTTCGAGCTCTTGCCGGGAAATTTGGCATAAAGACCGACAAAAACACAAAGGAACTTGCTATCGCAGTGGCAGATGCCATGATAGCAGGGATAAATGCGGATTCAGATGATGAACTTTCCAATGTCCTTGCTTTTGCGCCAGAGCAAAGGATAGAGGTCTGGAGAAAGCTTGGCATCCTACCCGGAGGACCTCTAAATGAAGTAATGGACGCGGTCTCAAGCACGATGACCAATATCGACGGCGATTATGTATCGCTTGCAAAAAAGGCGCTGCGTCTGGGTATTTCCTGCATATATGGCTCGCAGATACCGCTTGAGATGGGACAGGACATACTGTTTGGCACTCCGCAGCCCCATGCGGTTAATGTTGACCTTGGTATAATAGACCCCGCTTACGTCAACGTAGTTGCAAATGGTCATGAGCCATTCATCGGCGCAGCGCTCATCAAGGCGGCGCATGAGACAGCAAATCAGGAGAAGGCAAAGAAAGCGGGGGCGAAAGGTCTTCGCATCATCGGCTCGATCGAGACCGGGCAGGAGCTTATCCAGAGATATCAGATAGACGATGTATTCGTGGGCATGACAGGGAACTGGCTGAGCATCGAACCCGCGCTTGCAACAGGCGGGATAGATGTCTTCGCAATGGATATGAATTGTTCACCGCCTGCAATTGGTGAATATCAGGAAAAGTATAACACATCTCTTGTTTCAGTCTCCAAGCTTGTAAATGTCACGGGAATGAAAGACCAGATAATCTATAAACCTGATCAAGCGGCAGCACAGGTTCAGAAGCTTATAGATATCGGGATAGAGAACTTCAAAAAGCGAAAGGGAAAAGCGACAAACCCGTCCAGCAGGAAACAAAACGCTATTGTAGGTTTCTCGGCTGAGGCATGTCTTTCTGCTCTTGGCGGCACACTTGAGCCTCTTCTTGACGTTATCAAGAAAGGAACGCTAAAAGGCGTGGTAGCCCTTGTGAGCTGTTCAACGCTTCGTGATGGCGGCCAGGATGTCAACACACTAAAAATTGCACGGGAACTTATCAAACGCGACATACTTGTCCTTAGCGCTGGATGCGGTAATGCAGCCCTTCAGGTCGGAGGACTCACAACGCTTGAAGCAAAAGCGGAAGCAGGTCCGGGTCTTAAGGCAGTGTGCGAGCTGCTCAAGATACCGCCTGTGCTGAGTTTCGGCACTTGCACGGACACAGGGAGAATTGCCCTTCTTGTAACGGCAGTCGCAAAGGCTCTGAATGTTGACACGAAAGACCTTCCTGTTGCGGTAACTGCCCCCACATATATGGAACAAAAGGCTACGATAGACGGTATCTTTGCCGTTGCATTCGGGCTTTATACCCATGTAGCACCGCTCCCGCCTGTGGCAGGAGCGCCGCGTCTTGTGAAGCTTCTCACCCAGGATATAGAAGGACTTACAGGCGGTAAGTTTGCTGTCGAGACTGATATGGTCGAGGCTGCAAAAGGCATCGAAGCGCACATAATGAAGAAAAGGGCAGCGCTGGGATTGCCGGCATAACCAGAAATTAGCCAAGAAATGATGCACCTGATTTCCGGTGCATCTTTATTTATTTTAGCAGCTTTTTCATTGAACTCTTGCACGCATTTACACCGGGTGCTCCCGATGTGACAAACACTACGCCAAGCGTATCAAGTATCTCCTCTTTGGTAGCTCCGTGGGCGAGAGCGCTTCTCATCTGCATCTCAACACAATCAGAACACAACCTCCCGGCAACGACCGCAAGTGCCATCAATACTTTTGTCTTTGCCGGCAAAGCCGTATCTGTCCACATGGCTTTATCGCTTGCCCTGTAGAGCTTGAACCACTCAGGTGCTTCCTTCCCTATCAGGTGCATTATTTCAGGGGTAAATCCCATGCTCTCTCGTGCAAATTCAAGCTGTTCTTTGACTTCTTTTTTTTCCATATTTATTCCTCCGGTTTTCTTTTATTATACAGTATTATAAAATCGTATGCAATAATGAGACCTCCTGCAAGGGTAATTAACCCTCCTATCATCCGCCACCCATAGAATGGCAGTAGTATATTCTGCACTTCCATGAAACTAACTCCCTGCAACCTCTGAAGATAAACCTGGACCACTCCGGCAATAAGGAGGGCGATGATCATGTTCAGGAATCCGATAACCATGAGCCAGAAACCGGTTTTAGCTCTGAATTGATGGAAGTTCATTATTCCTGAAAGCTGCGGCACTGCAATATAAGCCATGCCAAGCACAAGGAAAAGATAGGTTCCAGGGGTGGCAAAGTGGGCATAGGATGCCGTTATCTGCGTGCCGTGGGTGAAGAAATTTATTTGCGGAAGCATGTGTATAAAGCCCCAGATGCCAGCGCCGAACAGATTCCCGAGAGATGCAGCGATTATCATGTAGAGAGCAATTTTGTTCTGGATGGGTTTATGGTTCTCTTTCATGTCCTTATATACAGACCAGACCATGAGGAAAAGCGGCACAGGCTCAAGTGCGCTGAACAGCCCCCCAAGGAAGAGCCAGAACTGCGGGGTGCCTATCCAGTAATAATGATGACCCTGCCCTATTATACCGGTGAGAAGAATGAGTGCCACCTCGATGGCGAGGTATTTCTCTATTATCTCGCGGCGCACATCGGTAATTGAAAGGAGAATAAGCGCTATCGCCCCTGCCGCAATGAGTTCAAAAGTCGCCTCTACCCAGTAATGCACCACCCACCAGCGGAAATATTCGGCGGCGACAAGGCTGTTGAACCATATTTCACCCGGTACATACGCCAGATAGTGCCGTGCTTTGAGGTTGACCACATCTCCCACTGTGGATGGTCAAAGCCCATATGACAGGTTTGACATGCCCTGGGATTGCGTGATTCGTTAACTGCAAAGCTATGGCGGGTATGACAGGAATCGCAGCTTCCAGTGCCGTAGCGAAATTCCTTAAGCTCATCGGCAGATTTCTCGCCTATCTTGTGGCAGCCCGAACATCCTTTGAAACCTTCAGACCCTACAACAACCAAAGGCTGATGGGTTATCATGGGCATGGCATTCATTGCAACCCATGCCAATGAGTGCTTGCCTGTACGGTACTGCTCCACCTGCTTTGTATGACAGACCTTGCAGGTATCTGGCGTGGGTAGACTGGCTTTTGCAACATCGGTAGAATCCTTATGCTCAGAGCCGTGGCAGGCAGAGCAATCAAGACCTTTCTGCGCCATAATCCCTTTCTGCCACTGAGCCACGATATTTGGAGTCTCTTTAGCATGACAATTCACACATGCGCTTGCATTCTGCGCCGCCGCCACGGTTATGAAAACCAGCAAGATTGCGGCTAAAAGCGCAATTCCCATAAGAGCAAATCTTGGGATCTTAAACATAATTACCTCCTATCTGCTCCCCTTGAGCTACCCTGTATGTTCGTGTCCATGCTCAGGTTTTCCTGCTGCTGCCTGCGATGCACTATTTAGCACATATGTATTGATATGCTTCCGTTCGTTTTCATCCAGTGTCTGCACAATAGTAGTTTCGAGTTCTTCTTCTACGACAGCGAGAGCCGCGTTTTTATCCACCGGAGCATATGGAGTCGGTATGAACTCCACAGAGGGGCGACGCATCCCGGACTGGGGATAAAGCTCCATCAATTCATAGACTTTCTTGAGTGAATCCTTCGCTGCATAATAATAGGTGCCAAAGATCATTTTTACCTGACTCACATTGAAACATTTATTGCATAGCTTATCAAGCGCTTCCCCGGATGCCATGATATTGAACCTCTCGACTTCTGGGAGAAGAGAGTTCAGACTTTCTATTATCCGGCTCGTCTCCATCTGATGGAGTATGGCGGTGAAGTCTCATACTGGTCAATGCTGCATTCGATCCCATATGGGAAGAGTTTAAGGGATAATTTGGCGTAATGGATATTAATGAACGAGATCGATACCATCCGCGCTTCAGTCCTCTCACGCATCAAACCCACTGATCCAGAAAAGCAGAAGCTCTCGGCTCTTGCAGACAGCCTGATAAGCAGGATCAACGCCATCGGTAGAGCTGAAGGACTGGATATAAGCGCCATACTCGTGGGCTCAACTGCGCGCAGCACATGGCTTTCAGGAGAACACGACCTTGATATTTTCATAATGTTCCCTCCTGAAATATCAAGAGAATATCTTGGGGAAAAAGGGCTTTATATTGCGCGAAAGATCGCTGAAGAAGCCCAGAGAAGCGAGGAAAGGTACGCCGAGCACCCATACATCAACGCCATATTCGACGGCTTCGAAGTCGACCTTGTCCCTGCCTTCGGCGTTGCAAGTGCTGCTGAGATAAAATCCGCAGTGGACAGGACGCCGTTCCATAACAGGTTCGTGCTTTCAAGGATAAAAGGGCTTGAGGACGAGGTACTACTTCTGAAGCAGTTCCTGAAAGGATGCGGCGTGTATGGCTCTGAGCTTAAGACGCACGGATTTTCAGGTTATCTTGTTGAGCTTCTTGTAATCCATTACGGCTCGTTCATGCAGGTGCTTGAAGCTACGCGCGAATGGAAGCCAGGTATGAAAATCGACATAGAAAAGCACGCAAGCATTGCTCAAGCCGACCCGCTGGTCATGGTCGATCCCACAGATCCTGCGCGGAACGTGGCTGCTGCGCTATCACTTGATAATATGTGCATCTTCATCGACCGCGCCCGTGAGTTCCTGAAAAAACCCGATGTTTCATTTTTCAGCTTGCGTGCTGTGGAGCCGCTTCCCGACAGCGAATTTAAGAATATCATGTATGTAAGAGGCACTTCTCTTATTGCCATCGAATTCACAGCTCCTGACGAAGTGGAGGATGTGCTGTTCCCGCAGCTTCACAAGATGGAGGACTCTGTGCGCGAGATGCTTGAGCGATACGATTTCCGCGTATACAACAGCAGGGTATGGGTTGGTAAAAAAGCGGTTCTGGTGTATGAACTTGAATGTGCCGGACTTCCAGTCCTGAAAAAACACGCAGGTCCGCAGGTATGGATAGAAGAACATGCAGAAGCATTTAAATCCAAATACAGCGGTACAAATGCGTTTTCCAGCGTTTATATCCGTCACGGAAAATACATGGTCGAGATACCGCGAAAATACAGGACTGCGAAGGAACTTCTGGAAGCTGAGCTTCCAAAATGCGGTCTTGGAAAGCATGTGGCTTTAAGTATTAAAAAAGGATATCATATAATGGAAAACGAACAGATACTGATGATCAAAGAAAATAATTTCAGAGAATTTCTCCATAGATTTTTCAAAAAATAACAATGAAAGGATCAACAAGATTTATCAAATATGTTACTCTCATCCTGATCATTTCAATCCTTGCCTTTTCCGGCTGTCTTGAGAGTACCACGAACCAGGAAAACACGCTTAACATATCCACTGAAAAGGAAGTGTATCACTCGAATGAAACTCTCAAAGTGCATATCGAATTCAATTCAACTAAAGAAGTGGGGGCGAATATCCGGGTTTCAGGGATAAAAAATTTATTCGGTCGCGCCATACTTTCCGAAACAAGAGAAGCCATCCTGAAAAAAGGAGATAACTCATTTGATTTTGAGTTCAAGACGCCTTCTTGTGAGGAATGTTCTGCCGTGGCTCCAGGAGCGCATTTTCTCAATGCCACCATCTCGATCGGCAATCAAAACTATGAGAGCTACAAAGAGATCACCCTTGAGAAAGAGGCAAATGTTTCCGAAGAACCGGCTATCAATACGTCGGCAGAGGTCGAACAGAAAGAACATGTGGAAACAAAGAAAAATGACCGTGCAGTAACGGTTGAATACTTCTACGATCCTGCGTGCCAGAAATGTGCAAAAGCCGCACCTGTGGTTGATAGCGTTGTAACATCCTACAGCGATAGAGTGAGTTTTTCAAAATACAATATCCTTACTGATGAAGGGCTTTCTCTTGCAAGGAAATACCAGCTTCCGGGAGTCCCTTCAGTTGTCATAAATGAACAAAAGCTCATCTCATACAGCGATTACGAAGGCAACACGACACTGCTTGAGGAAATCCTTACGGATTCTATCGAAAAAGCCTCGGTATCTCCTGCGATCGCTCCAGTCCGGCAGAAAATAGTTTTGTCTGTACCTTCAGTGTTCGTGGTAGGTTTTTTAGCAGGATTTAATCCATGCCTTCTTGCCATACTTGCATTTATCGCATCTGTCACCCTTGCGACCACAGGCAGGACGCGCAACGTCCTGCTGATAGTGCTCATGTTCAGCCTTGGGATCTTCGTGACTTATCTGATCGTAGGGATAGGGCTTCTTAACATAATTGAACAGATGCCATCGCTTCAGGCATCCATCAAGAACTTCCTTGTTCTTCTGATAGCGGTACTTGGGCTGTGGCACATTTATGACGCCTGGCATCTTCGAAAAAACACTGAGTCCTCATTCTATACCCCAAAATCCTTTATCCGCCTAACAGAGAGCGTGACAAAGAACGTGAGCCTTCCCGCCTCCTTCTTCATCGGAACGCTGTTCTCGCTCATAAAAGCCCCGTGCGTTGGCGCGGTCTATTTTGTGATACTTGACATGGTAAGGAGCGGAAGCGGTAAAGGGTATCTGTATCTTGCAGCCTATAATTTCGGTGTTGTGCTTCCTGTGCTTGTGCTGGGATTTGCCATAGCGTTCGGGTTGAACCCTGAAAAAGTAGAAAAGTTCAGGAAGGAGAAGCGTGTAGCAATGCGGTTATTTACCGGGATCACGCTGCTGATAATCGCCGCCTTGATGAACGCAAACATAATCTAATTCAGGATCGATGAAATAATTGCATTGATATCTGGAACGTTTACTTCTTTTCCATTGATAAGAACAGTCGGGGTCCCCTTGATCATGTACATCCCGGCATAAGCATTATTCTTAAGAGCGGCTTTTTCGGCATATCCACTTTCAAGTTTCGAATTGAAGTCAGGTCCCAGACCAATACTTGCTGCAACTTCCTTCAAGACCGACATGCTCCCCATTACATCCCTGTTACTCTCAAATTTTGCACTGAACAAAGCATAACGCATCTCTTTACCTTTTCCCATCTCTTTTGCAATGAGGTAAGCTTCTATGCTCTTTATAGACTGTCCCTCAAATGATATGGGAACATAAATGATCTCAACTCTATCACCATAATTCTTCAGGATCTGCGGCATTTCTTTATTCAGATTATAGCAATGAAAACAATCGAATTTCATAAATTCAACGATCTTTACTTTCCCCTGTTCGGACGGATTTACATCAAGCGACGAATATGCACCTGTGCTTTGTGCAGGTATTTGATCCTCGAATGAATATGCATCGATGAGGAATTCAGTCGGGCGATTTAAAGATATATATGCGGCTGCCGCGATGATCACAAGCAATGCAATCCCTGCATATATCATTGTATTGTTCGATTTTTTCGGTGGTGTTGATGCGCGCTTCTTTTTTGACATTGATATCGGTTATTTGTAGATGTGTGTATAATTGTTTTGGTTCTTGCGCTGGTTCCAGACTATGGCGTCAAAAGTCTTTATTAGTATTTATAAAACCAAAGCAAAGATACAAAATGCAAAAAATTTTCTTTTTAACCAGACTGACATTTATTGGATTGATAGCGATGTATCTGGGATCGCAAGGGCATCTCGGCGCCCAGAGATGCTCTCATTCCCTGAGGTGAGGAAACTCCTCTCTCAGAACCCTGCTTGACATTCCTTTCAATTTCTTAGCAATATAGCTCAACGAATACTTCCAAATGATTTCATTAATCTTGTCGATTCGATGACATACGGTGCAAAAATGCCGCGAGACCGCGCGCATCGACGCCCTCAGCTCAAAGGTCAGAGAGGGCATCGAGAAGCTGCGGGAGTACCGCACGGCGATCATATCGGCGGCGGTGACGGGAATAAAATTTATACTTTTGCAGTCTTAAAGTAACTATGATAAAGGACATGAAGCATTTTCGAGAAAAAGAGATTTTTGGGCGCGAAGTTGATCTGCTGGCACGGCGCCGGGTAGAACGGAGCAGGAATTACATCAGTTGGCGAGCTATACTTGAAGGTGTGGAAACTTACAGAAATCGGGACAATGCATATCTGTTTGATATTTTCTTAAATGCAAAAAATATTCAAGACGCCATTAAGCGATTATCTTCTGAAATGCGGTTAATTGAAATATCCGGGATGATTTTTTCGAGATTCATTTATGCAAAAACCTGATACTTGAGGCATAATATGTATCTCACCCCAGAAGAAGAAAAGATTTTTAACGGAGATCGCGGTCCAACATACCAGAAAGCCATCGAGATACTCGTGGCGCTTGGCGACATATATGACGCGGACAGGCTC
>JBGOYM010000062.1:0-9909 GCA_041479675.1 Candidatus Methanoperedens sp. | reverse complement strand
GCAGAAGCAAGAAAAGCCCTGCTTGAGTTCGGGGATGGTTATTCTGTTTGCGATTACTGCTTTGAGTCAAGGGTTGACCTACTAGAAAAACCTCCTGTCCATGACCTGACGCAGGACGTTGCAGAGTTCCTGAACATGGACGATGTCAGGTTCACAGCTGGATGCAGGCACGCAAAATGGGCTGCCATGCACATGGTATGCGAACCAGGCGATACAGTAGTGCTTGATTCCCTTGCGCATTACACTTCATATCTTGCAGCAGAAGCGAATAGGCTTAACGTGGTCGAAGTGCCTCACAACGGCTACCCCACATTTGAGATAGATATCGAAGGATATGCCAGGAAATTCGAGGAAGTTGAGAAAAAAACAGGAAAACTTCCATCCATGGCGGTTCTTACGCATGTGGATTACAGGTATGGCAACGTGGTTGATGCTGAAAAAGTGGGGCGCATCTGCAAGGAATACGGCGTCCCTTTCCTGTTAAATACTGCCTATTCATCGGGCATCATGCCTGTTGACGGCAAAAAATTACATGTGGATTTCCTGTGCGGCTCAGGTCACAAGAGCTGGGCGTCATCCGCTCCAATGGGAATACTTGCGACCACATTCGAATGGACGAACAAGGTGTTTAATAAATCAACCGTTCGCGGCGACTGGAGCGGCAGGGGATTCACGAAAAAAGAAGTCGCCCTGTTCGGATGCCCACCCGTGTTCGGCGCGCCTGTTGTAACGCTCATGGCATCTTTCCCGGCTGTTGTTGAACGGGTAAAGCACTGGGACGAGGAAGTAAAAAAAGCTCAGTACTTTGTCGGTGAGCTTGAGAAGATCGATGGCTTCCACCAGATGGGGGTCAAGCCCAAACAACATACGCTCATGAATTTTGAAAGCCTGCCCCTTCACGAACTGGCTGAAAAAGATAAGCGCAGGGGATATTTCCTGTACCATGAATTGAAAAAGCGTAAGATTATAGGACTTCATCCAGGTATGAGCAAGAATTTCAAGATAAATACCTACGGTCTGAAGTTGGAACAGATAAAATACGTGGCAGAAGCTTTCAAAGATATTGCACGCACGAACGGAATAAAAGTAGAGGAATGAAAAAGAGTTAAATATCATAAAGTTAATTTAACGATATTATGGATTATCATAAAGATAAGTTAACGATAATCATAGAAGAATATTGGAGAAAAGAACTATCTGATGTAAATAAGAGAGAAATAATCCTTAAATTCGAAAGCGACCTGATAAATGACATAATAGGAGCAAGAAGAGCGGGAAAGACCTATTTAATGTTCTACACCATAAAACAACTTATAGACAATGGTGTGCCAAAAGTATCCACACTATACATTAATTTTGAGAACAGGAAAATCCTGCCTCTGACTTCCGATTATTTTAATGATTTGATAGAAATTATTTACGCCAGAAGGTTATTTGATAAATATAATAAAATATTTATTTTTCTTGACGAAGTGCAGAGGATCGAAGGATGGGAGAAATATATCAGAAGCATCTATGATGAATTTAAAGGCAAAATAAAGATATTTGTTTCAGGTTCCACTTCGAAATTAACAGAAAGTGAGTTCAGTTCTCTGCTCACCGGAAGACATATTACGACCCATGTATATCCTCTGAGCTTCAGGGAATTCTTATCATTCAAGGGATTTGATCATAAAAAAGAATATCGGATAGAAAAAGACATCGCAGCCATAACAGAATATTTGAGAGAATATATTGAATTTGGCGGATTTCCTGAAGTCTCTCTATTAGACTCAGGTAAAGACGAATTAATTCAGACGCTTTTTACTGATATCATAAACAGGGACATACTCCCGAAAGCAAAAAGGCGTGGTGAGATCATCGAAGATCTTGCATATTTCCTGTGTACGAATTCCGGAAAACTGACGAGTTTCTCAAAGCTGACAGGCATGCTTAACTCCATGGGCATAAAAGTCTCAGTTCCCACATTTGAAAAGTACTTTTCTGCAATGAAGGACGCATTCCTTTTCTTCGATAATACAATATTCTCTTACAAAGTTAAGGATCAATTACAGTATCCAAGAAAGATATATTGTGTGGATACAGGATTCATTAATTTTGCAGGATTCAAATTTTCAGAGGATAGAGGAAGATTGATGGAAAACCTGGTTGCTGTTGAACTTCAACGAAAAAAATCACGAAGTCCAATCATTAACATATTTTACTGGAAAGATCCTCAGGGAAGGGAGGTTGATTTCGTTGTCAGGGAAGGCATAAATATCAGACAGCTCATTCAGGTGACTTATGTTTCGAAGAGAGATGAAATAGATAAACGTGAGATCACCGGACTATTGAGAGCAGGGGAGGAACTCAAATGCAGCGATCTGCTCATGATCACATGGGAATATGAAGGTGAGGAAGAAATAAAAGGTAAAAGAATAGTGTATATGCCATTGTGGAAATGGCTTTTATCTGAGAGATGAGCCGTTCTCTGAAGCAGTGGTGGTTGAGGCTGTGAGGAAGTGGCTGGAGGACAGGCGCTACGAGTTTGGGGTGAGGATTAAGGAGATGAAGAAGGCGAAAGGGTCGGGGCTTGTAAAGGAGTTGAGGGAAAATTTCGAATAGAAATATCAGGGCATTGAAACAATCACATCCGCCACTGTGAAAACCAGCATGCTCAAACTCACCGCAGCATTCACATTAAAGAACGCTACAGGTATGCTCCTAAAATTATCAGCCTTTACAAGCGTGTGCTCATACCATATAAGCGCCGCGATAACCACAAGCCCTGCCTTAAAAACGATCCCAAGTTTCAGCACGAACATCAAACCGATAAGAAACACCAGCATCAGGATATGCGATGCGAACGAGAACGCCAGCGCATTCTTCACTCCAAAAAATGTCGGCACAGAAAAAAGCCCCTCTTTCTTATCAAAATCAAGATCGAGCAGTGAATAAATGATATCAAATCCAGCTACCCAGAAAGTAACTGCAAAAAGCAGCAACAGCATCGCGAATTCCTGCGCTTCGAAGGGAAAATTGATCATTCCCTTAACCGCAAGCCAGCCTCCCACAGGCGCATAACCCAGGTTCAGACCCAGCATGAAATGAGAGATCGGACTGAAACGCTTGAGATATGGGTAAACAAGCGATGTAACTGGAATTATTGGCGCAAGCAGGAAACAGAGCCAGTTCAATTGATACGAGGAAAAGAACAGCAGGAAATATGATACAATTATGATCGCCCAAACCTCTTTCAAAGAGATCTTACCTGAGGGGAGTTCGCGACCTGCAGTCCTTGGATTTCTTGCGTCAATATCTTTATCGACAAGATTGTTCAATGCCATAGCTGCGCTCCTTGCGCCAAGGAACGCAAGCCCGACCCATAATAGGATCCGAAGCTGCGGCACTCCGCCAGTTGTAAGGATAGCGCCCAGGAAAGCACCAAGGTACGCGAACGGGACGGCCAACAGGGTATGCTTGAGCACCACGAAATCCGAATAAAGTTTAAGTTTGGATAGCATCACAACTCTTTTCTCTAATCATCGATATTACTCCCCAGATACAAATGATTAACCTTTACTTTATCGGCTCAGCAGGAAGCGGCAAGTCCTCACTCACTGGCGCATTCCTTGGATGGATGCAGGGACAGGGATATGATGCTGTGACAGTGAACCTTGATCCGGGCATAGAGAACGCGCCATACATCCCTGATGTGGATATCAGGGACTGGATAAAACTGAAAGATATAATGGAAGAGTACGGCGTGGGACCAAACGGGGCTCAGATAATCGCCGCTGACATGCTGGCTCTGAACATAGGTGAGATGAAAGAGATAATAGAAAGCCTTGAAACAGAATACGTTATTTTTGACACTCCAGGTCAGATGGAACTTTTCACCCTCAGGCAGTCGGGAAAAGTACTTGTTGAATCTTTCGGTGCTGATAGATCCATAATCGGCTTCCTCTATGACCCTGTCATTTCAAAGACACCATCAGGGTTAATCACATTGATGCTTCAAGCAGCCTCTGTACAGGTCAGATTCAATGTTCCTTTCATGGGCATCCTTACAAAATCCGACATTCTAAAAGATGAAGAATGCGAAGAAATAATTAAATGGAGCCAGGACTTCATGGAACTTGACAGCGCGATACATGAAGAGATGCCAACCCTGCGCAACCAGTTGAACATAGAGTTCCTGTCAGCCCTCATGTCATTCGATAAAGGGCAGAAGTTGCTCCCGGTCTCATCCACATACGGATCGGGTATGGAGGATGTATATAATACAGTCCAGCAGATATTTTATGGCGGCGAAGACCTGAGCAGGGATTAATTATATAACATAATGATTAATGGTTTCAATTGCTGTAGTACGATACTATCTACAGATGGAGGAAACGCATGAACATAAGACCTGTATCAGGTTGCGTCATTGGCAAAGGAATTTTCGCCTCATTTGCCCATTTCGAGGAAACCGACATCTTGCCCCTTCGCCTTGTGACCGAGTGCAGACAAAAATACTCAAAGAACTGCAGTATTGATCTCTGTCCGAGATTCAAGAATGGTTTTCTGGGTTCTCACAAGGTATCCTGGCAGAACGAGGGCGCCAGAATATAAAATTCTGCGCCTATATTTTTTTATACGATCACAGCATCTTGAGAACCTGAGAATCAAAAGGAGCAACGGCTATGGAAATATTGAAAACAAAACCCGGCATCCACAAATCAAGAGGTGGACTCATCAGATCATTTGTAAACATTGAAAATGGAAGGATAAAAGACATAACGATCTCAGGGGATTTCTTCCTTTTCCCTGAAGAAGCGATCTTTAAAATACTTGAGAACTTAAAGGGTACATCTGCAAACCGTGAAGAGCTCCTGAAAAATATCGAAGATACCTATGAAAAAGAGAATATCCAGTCACCGGGGACGGCACCTTCTGATTTCACTGAATCCATAATGAAAGCTCTGGAGGCATAAAATGAAAGAATGGCGGTTAATTGATTTCGGGCTTGTGGACATACGCGACATGATGGCTATGGATGAGGCGATATTGAAGGGCGATGAGGGGAACACCTTCTTTTTCTGGACGCCAAAGAAATCTATCATACTTGGTTTTTTCCAGAAAGCAGAAGTGGAGTTAGATCTTCCCAAATGCAAAGACTATATTATCACGAGGCGGATAAGCGGCGGCGGGATAGCGTTCTCAGATGACAGGTGCAGGCAGATAAACTACGGAGTTGTTGGGACTATCGACAACGACCTTTTCCCGCTTGATATAATTGAATCATATAAACAGGTATGCGGCGTCCTTATAGACACGCTTGTTCATTACGGTCTCAATGCTGCTTTTCGTCCCATCAACGATGTCACCGTGGACAACAAGAAGATATCTGGGAACGCCCAGACACGCTGGGAAGGAAAGCTGCTCCAGAACGGGACACTGCTGCTTGATTTTGACATCGAGGAGATGCTGAGGATCTCCAACATCCCAAAGGAAAAGTTCCTTGATAAAAAAATTGCCTCTATCAGGGAGGGGCTGACATGGCTTGATAGGGAACTTGGCGAACAGCTAGACATGGAAGAAGTTAAGAAT
The DNA here is from genome assembly GCA_041479675.1 of Candidatus Methanoperedens sp. Classification (GTDB taxonomy): domain Archaea; phylum Halobacteriota; class Methanosarcinia; order Methanosarcinales; family Methanoperedenaceae; genus Methanoperedens. The sequence goes on along the minus strand of JBGOYM010000062.1, from coordinate 4,335 downwards.
GTCATGAAGGACAAATTCGAAGAGCGCTTCCATGTGAAATTGAAAACTGGTACTCTTAGCAATAAGGAAAAAGAACTAACTAAAAGCTTACTTCCAAAATATTACTCCACTGAATGGGTATATCGCTGATGGAACATGACGTAATTGTCATAGGTGCAGGACCTGCCGGGTCTGTTACCGCGGCATTAGTAGCCCAGGCCGGCTATCGTGTGCTTGTGCTTGAAAAGAATAATTCCTGCAGGTCGCCATGTGCCGGTTACATCAGCAATAACATCAATATGGAAATCCCTGATGAAAGTGTTGTACAGTCCAGGATAACGAAAATGCGCACGTATTTTCCAGACCTCTCTTTCCACGATTTTGAACTGAATGGGTTTGTTGTAGATAGGTCTTCGTTTGATATGGGGCTTTCCGGGAAAGCAAAAGACGAAGGCGCCAGGATAAGATGGGGTTCGCCCCTTCAGGAAATTGTTCCAGGAGGAGTAAAATTTTGCGACGGCATGGCTCAGGGAAAAATTATTGTGGGTGCAGATGGTGTTTTTTCAAAAACGGCATCTCTTTGCGGGTTTGAGAAGCAAAAATTCGCGGTTTGTGCACAGTATCATTTGAAAGGGATAAAACCGCTTTCGCAGACTTGCGAGATATTCTTTAACAAGGAATTCGCACCGGGTGGATATGTCTGGATATACCCAACAGGGAAAGATTCTGCAAAAGCGGGTGTAGGGGTGACGCATGGTTATCCGCGGGCGTATCTTGAAAAATTTATCAGCGGCACCCCTTTTTCAGACCGCTTTGATGGAAGAAAGACCGAATATATCGCTGGCGCCCTGCCCATAGGAGGTCTGCGTGAAAAGCTCTGCTGCGGGAATGTCCTGCTCGTGGGGGATAGCGCAGGGATGGCTGATCCTGTCACTGGTGCGGGTATCAATAATGCCATGCTGGCAGGTGAGATCGCAGGGAAGACGATAGTAAAAGCTCTTGAAAGTAATGATATGGAGATATTATCAGAATATGAAACAAAGATAAGACGCCTTCTGGGAAAGCCGATTGCCAGAGCGCTTGAGAAAAGAAAAATGCTTGATGTTTGCTATGCTTCCAATGAGCTATTGCAGGAAAATCTGCCTGAACTCTGGGTGACGTTCAGGCAGTACTGGGAAATTTAATACTTATATGAATCCGACTCTTCGGTTATTTTTCGTTCTTTCTTGAGAGGTTCATCTTTAACGTCAATATCCTGGCTCACTTCATCTACAGGCTCCCTGATCTTGCCAACACTCTTAGCAATTTTATTTAGTGACATCACAGTTTCCTTTGAGGGCTTTCTTGGTGGGGCTTTTTTCTCCTTTTTCCTCAATCTATATCCAGCCTGAGGCAATCCTGATTTCATTAATCCCAGCTCAACTTTTCGTTTGTTGATCAGGTCGCGTATGGGCTGTCTTCCACTTTCCGGCATACTCTCAAGCATTTTCTCAAGTTTTTCAAGAGTCGCATCCTTCGGGGGAAGATTCTCAGGTTTTGTTTCTTCAGTCATTAAGTGTGTAAATAACAGATGTTATCATAAAAGTTACGCAGGAAACATGCTTATCATAAAGCTGTAACTGGCTGATAAAGCGTATCGCGCTGCCGGGGAATTCGGTCAATTCCCCGTATAAGGCTCTTGAATTCACCTGGCGCCATATACTCTCCGTTTGAAGCACCCGCGCTTTTTGAGATATTTTCTTCCATCAGCGTCCCACCAAGGTCATTTGCTCCAAAATTCAGGGCTGACTGCGCCATTTTCTGGCCAAGTTTGACCCAGCTCACCTGAATGTTCCTGATATAAGGATATAGTATCACTCTTGCAAGAGCATGCATTTTCAAGTCTTCATGCTCATGCGAAACGCTATCACTTTCACCAAGGCAGTTATTTAAATGCATAAATGGAAGTGGGACGAATTCAGTAAACCCACCTGTTTTTTTCTGTATCTCGCGGATTATGAACATGTGATCGATCCGCTCTTCCAGACTCTCGATATGACCATACATCATGGTAGAAGTCGTAGGTATCCCTGTCCTGTGTGCTGTCCTTACAACATCGATCCATTCATGCGTCGTGAGTTTGTCAGGACATATTTCTTCTCTCACCCTGTCAGAAAGTATCTCGGCAGCTGTTCCGGGCATAGAGTCAAGACCTGATCTTTTAAGCTGCAAAAGCGTTTCTTTTATGCTAAGATTACTGTTATGCGCTGCATGGAACACTTCCATAGGAGAAAAAGCATGGATATGAAGGTCAGGGAAATCCTGCTTTATCGCTTCAAGTATATCGCAGTAGTTATTGATATCCCAGTCTGGAAGGAGTCCTCCCTGGATGCATACCTCGGTGGCATTGATATTTTTCGCATCTCTAATTTTATCTAAAATTTCTGGGATGGATAAAATGAACCCGTCCTCTTTGCGAAATGCACAGAACTTACATGTCCCCACGCACCTGTTCGTAAAATTGATGTTCCGGTTGATCACATAGGTAACAACGTCCCCGACTGCCTTTTTGCGAAGCATATCGGCAAGCGGAAAAAGATAGAGCGGGCTGTTATAAAGGGTCAGAGCGTCTTCCATCGTGCATTTCCCAACATCGACGCGCCCGAGAATTTCATCCTGGATGCTCTTCAATTTCTGTATAGTACCACCTGGATTTTGAAGTCTTAATGCAGCACTCATTAATAAGTTTTACGAAATCCTTCTGCATCTGAAAGAGACCTTAATAGAAGAGCCATCTCGTCGCTGTACCATTTTTTTTTGACATAATGCGGATATATTGGCAGTCGTTCCCGCAATGGTACGCCTGCCATTGCATGGAGTTCAACAAGTGTCGGCCATGCAGATTCAGGATTTATGTGATCAATGGTCTCTGGCGAGATCCCGCCAAGGTCATTGGCGCCGCAGTTAAGCAATTCCCGGGGTGATATCAGGTTCGGGGAAACCTGGACAGCTACATCTTCTGGAAGGAGCTGCCTTGCCATTGATACTGTCTCTTTCATTGTTCTTATGCCCGGGGGTGGGTATGATGACATCCCTGTTCCAGGCTTGGGGATAAAATTCTGGATTATTACCTCCTGGATATGCCCGAATTCTTCGTGGATGTCCCTTATGGCACGTATCGAGAGGATCCGGTCGGAAGGAGTTTCTCCTATACCCACAAGGATGCCTGTGGTGAACGGGATGCGAAGTTCTCCGGCTGTCCTGATAGTTTTAATACGCAATGCCGGAGCCTTTCCCATGCATCCTTTGTGCGCTTCGATTATGCCCGTGGTCTCAAGCATGAGCCCCATGCTGGCATTGCAGGTTTTGAGTTTTTCAAGCTCGTTTTTTTCAAGTATGCCGGGATTGCTGTGTGGAAGGAGTCCTTTTTTTATCGAGAGCCTGCACATGTCGGCAAGATAATTTATTATGGAACTATATCCAAGCTCCTGGAGCAATGACATAAAGCCATCCACTTCCTCCGCATGCTCACCAAAGGTGAAAAGCGCTTCTGAGCAGCCCGCCCGAACCCCCCTATCAAGGATGTCCGATACTTCAGCGGGAGTGAGTAGTTTCGCTTCATGATGACCGATGTCACGGCGAAATCCGCAGTAACCGCACCTGTTCCTGCAGATGTTGGTAAGGGGGATGAATACGTTGCGGGAGAATGTGGCAAAGGGGGGCGGCATAATCCTGGAATTGTACTGGCTCGTACATAACCATGTCGAAATATACGTTAGATTAATGTAATCCAAGGGATATTTAACGTCACCCCATGCGAGAGTATCCAAGCGGCCAAAGGAGTTGGACTTAAGATCCAATCGCGCAGGCGTCCGTGGGTTCAAATCCCATCTCTCGCACTCCGGGGTCATTTCTCGTAAAATAACCATCGATAATTTCGATAGCTTTAAATATCATGCTCTTATTATAACCCAAAGTGTAAAGTGGCAGGTCAAACTCTTTTTTACCACCAACCCACTCCCCAACCTGCCACAGTGCACTATACATCATAACAATAATTCAACCACAACGACATTAACCCTGTTACCCGTGGCTGTATTGTCTCAGCGCGGCTTTTTATTTTCTTTGCATTAACTCCATTGCATCTTTAATGTCCATTACTTGAAATGAATCGATTTTTACAATATCTGTCCAGTAAGAATTAGATTCCATAACAACCTTGGGGTCATCTGTCTCGTACAAATAAAAGACACGTCTCCCTGTAAGGTCTACCCAGTAGCCACGTTCATTTAAACCTTGAATTGTATATGGAATAGATCGAATACTTGAAATCAGGTGCCATTTTCTTACAGATATGAGATATGAATCGCTCTGCAT
>JBGOYM010000061.1:0-9977 GCA_041479675.1 Candidatus Methanoperedens sp. | reverse complement strand
CGGCTCAGCCATTGCCACAAGCAGCATGATAACTGAAATGGCAATTGGGAAGACGCTTGAAGAGGCGCTCAAGATAACGCGCGGGGACGTGGCGGCTGAACTTGATGGTCTTCCTGCCATCAAGATGCACTGCTCCAACCTTGCAGCTGATGCTCTCCATGCAGCTATAAAGGACTACATGGGAAAAAAAGAGGAGATGGAAAAAATAGAGGCAGAGAAATATGACTTTGACGTGATCGTAGTTGGCGGAGGGCCTGGCGGACTGACCACTGGAATACTATGCGCCTATAGGGGCCTAAAGACCGCCATTTTCGAGGCTTCAAGCTGGGGAGGGATACTCTCATGGCTGTGCCCGACAAAAATGATAGAGAACTTTCCGGGGCTGAGTGAAAGAACAACATGCAAAGAGCTTGTTGATACATGGGTGAGCGAAGCAGAGAAGCTAAAAGTGGAATTAAAGAAAGAGCGTGTAAATGAGATCACGAAGGATATAAAAGTCATCGCAGAAAGCGGTGAATACAGAAGTAAGATCATAGTCCTGGCAACTGGAAGTTCTCCGTCAATAGCAGGCGTAAAGGGCGAAGAGAAATATAGTAAAAAAGACCGTGGGGTCTATTATTATGTGACAAACCCCGAGAAATTCGCAGGGAAGAGAGTTCTCATCGTAGGCGGAGGGAACTCTGCCGTGGATGCTGCGCTTTCCATAATCGACACAGCAGACCTGATAACCATAGCACACAGACATAATGAACTGCGCGCGGTGGGGCATAAGATCGAGCGCCTTAAGGCAAGCGATAAGATCAAGATCCTTTATGATACCGAACTGGTAGAAATAACGGGCGCTGAAAAGGTAGAGAAAGCCATCATGCGGGATTTGAAAGAAGACGAAACCATCCAGCAGGTTGTGGATTCAGTTATACTTGCTGTTGGCATGACGCCGAATACCGAGATATTCAAGGAGCTCGGCATTGAGATGGATGAGAAGGGGTATATAAAGACTGACAAGACCCAGAAAACGAATATCGATGGGATCTATGCTGTAGGAGACATTGCTTCCGACCTTCAGCTTGTGGTGATGGCTGTAGCGCATGGAGCCATGGTGGCGCACAATGCGTATATAGAACTGAGGAAGCCTTATTGGAGATAATTGAACTAATTACTCTATTTGAAAAAGATCCAGTGGGAGGCGCTTATCTTAATCAACTGGTCCGGGAAAATTAGGAAAAGAGATGGCAGGATAGTTGAATTTGACATGTCAAAGATTTCAAATGCCGTCTTTAAAGCTTTCATCGCTACAAAAAGCAAAGATGGTAAGATAGCTGGGGACATAGCGGAACAGGTCGTGGAAATAATCCAGAAGCGAATCACAGGAATACCGGGTGTCGAGGATGTCCAGGACATTGTCGAGGAAGTTCTCATTAAAAACGGCTACGCCAGTGTTGCAAGAGCGTACATACTGTACAGGGAGAAGCGCGCCCAGATAAGAAAAGCCAAGGAACTTCTTGGCGTCAGGGATGAATTAAAACTCCCCATCAATGCGGTAAGGGTGCTCAAGAAGCGCTACCTGTTAAAAGATGATTTAGGGAACGCGACGGAAACACCGCTTGAGCTTTTCAGACGGATAGCAAAAGCTGTCGCCCTTGACCCTGAATCAGAGGATGAGTTCTTTAATATTCTTTCGAACCTTGAGTTCCTTCCCAATTCTCCCACGCTCATGAACGCTGGTACTGACATAGGACAGCTCTCTGCGTGTTTTGTTATCCCTGTTGAGGATTCGCTGACGAGCATTTTCGATGCTGTGAAGAGCATGGCCCTTATCCAGCAGTCAGGAGGCGGCACAGGGTTCTCGTTCTCAAGATTGAGGCCTTCTGGAGATGTGGTTAGATCCACGCATGGAGTGGCATCAGGTCCTGTTTCTTTTATGAGGGTATTTGATACCACGACAGATGTGATAAAGCAGGGAGGAAAAAGGCGAGGTGCGAATATGGGAATACTGAGAGCCGACCATCCTGACATCATCGAGTTCATTACAGCAAAGACAAAAGAAGGATTCCTTACGAATTTCAATATCTCTGTTGCTGTTGATGATAAATTCATGACCGCGGTCAAAGTGGACGGGGATTACGAATTGATAAATCCACGTAATAATGAAGTGGTTAAGAAGGTGCGAGCGCGGGATATATGGAACCTGATAATAACGATGGCGTGGAGGACTGGTGATCCGGGTATCGTGTTCATTGACGAGATCAACAGACACAATCCCACGCCGAATGTGGGGATGATGGAGAGCACGAATCCGTGCGTAGTTGGTAATACCTTAATCTCCACAGAAAACGGTTTGATAAGGATGAAGGATCTGGTTGAAAAATATCCAGATGGGGGCATTAAAATTACCATGGACAATAGAGTACCAATGCAAATTGTGAACCGTGATGGGACTATAAGTTTAATACGTTCAAAGCAGAGCGGGATTGAATTCAATAAAATATCGAAGGCTTTCTGTGTTGGTGAAAAGGAGACTTACCGGATAGTTACGGAGTCGGGGTTTGAACTTATATGTACAGCCGACCATAAAGTTCTGACAGATGAAGGTTGGGTGAAGGCAGTTGATTTAAACCAGTTGAAGCATAAAATACTTATCCAATCCGGAGAAGGGAAATTCAGCGAGCATTATGAACTGCCTTTTGAGATAAAGAATGAATTTGTTGGTGAAAATGGAAGGAAATATAGTTTAAATCTGCCTGATAAATGGAGCAAAGAACTTGGACAGGTGCTGGGATGGCTTGTTGGCGATGGATGGCTCAGAGATATAGATAAAAATTGCAGGGTCGGGTTCACGTTCTCAAACCAGGATAGGAAGGTGATGGACTATTTCAAACCCATTATTAACAGATGGTACGGTTCTGATATAAAAGAAGTGAAAAGGGAGAACGGAGTTTATCATCTTTCATATCACTCGAAATATTTCATGGACTTTTTTAGGAAGCTGGGTATAAAAGCCGTAGATGGAGAGTTCAAAACAGTCCCGGAAAGTATTTTCACGGCTCCAAAAGAAGCAGTTGTCGGATTTTTGCAGGGTCTGTTCACGGCTGATGGAACTGTCAATTTTATAAAGGACAAATCATCGTACGCAAGATTAACTTCCAAATCCATAAGACTTTTGAAAGACGCTCAGATACTCCTTTTGAATTTGGGAATAAAATCTAAGATATATGACAGAAGTAGACAGCCGCTGGAAAATAAGTTCAATTATCTTAACAAAAACGGTGAATCAAGAAGATATGGTTCAAATGGTATTTGCTTTGAGCTTGAAATAAGTAAAGAAAGTGTTATGAAGTTTTTAAGAGAAATAGGATTTTTGTGTGAGTTACATAAAGATAAAATAAGCAAATTTTTCACAAAAGGATTTTATTCTGATAAATTTGAAGAACGAATAAAATATGTGAAAGAAAACGGACGTGAGTTTGTATACGACCTGACAGAACCACGGACGTTGAGCTTCATTTCTAACGGGATCGTTTCGCTGGATTGTGGCGAACAGCCCCTTTTGCCATATGAATCCTGCAACCTTGGCTCGATAAACCTTGCAAAGATGGTAAAGGACGGCGCAATTGACCGGGAGAAACTTGAAAATGTTATCAACATCGCTGTCAGATTCCTCGATAATGTAATAGATATCAATAAATATCCGCTTCAACAGACAGAGGCGATCACAAAAACCAACAGGAAAATAGGTCTTGGTATAATGGGTTTTGCGGATATGCTTGTGCAGCTCGGTATCCCGTACAATTCCGAAGAAGCGTTGAAAACAGGCAAAGAAGTTATGGGTTTTATCCAGGAGAAATCCCATGCAATGTCTGAGCGGCTGGCAGAAGAGCGCGGAGCCTTCCCCAACTTCCCTGGCAGCATCTATAAAAAACCCATACGCAACGCCACTGTAACCACTGTCGCCCCCACTGGCACGATAAGCATCATCGCAGGATGCTCAAGCGGTATTGAGCCCATGTTCGCCATCTCGTTCGTGCGAAATGTAATGGAGGGGACGAAACTGCTTGAGGTGAACCCGTACTTTGAGGCAGTTGCACGGGAACGCGGTTTCTACAGCGAGGAGCTTATTATGAAAATCGCAAAGCATGGGACGCTTGCAGGCATCGATGAGGTGCCTGAGGACATAAAGCGCGTATTCGTTACTGCTTTTGATGTAGCGCCCCAGTGGCATGTAAGGATGCAGGCAGCTTTCCAGAAGCACTGCGATAACGCGGTCTCAAAGACTATCAATTTCCCGAATGACGTGGATATCAAGGAAGTGGAAAAGGCGTACATGCTTGCGTATGAGCTGAAATGCAAGGGGATCACTGTTTACAGGTACGGCAGCAAGGCGCAACAGGTGCTGTATCTTGGGGATGCTGTGGATAAATATGTGTCTGCTGATGATGAATATGCGGGTGGGTGCCCGGCGCCGGTGTGCCCGGTGTGAGTTCCTGAACTGAATTTTAAAGAAACTGGAAAGGAATTAAAATGCTGAAACAATGGCGTTTCACCCGCATATCAATTTCCCCAGGAACTTCGTGTACATCACAAGGTCATCCACCCTGATATTCTCGTCATCCGCGTGCGCATTACTCTCCATCCTCCTCCCTATCCCGAAGCAGCACGCGGGGAGCCCTGTGGCCTTGACCGCGTAAGCAACATCCAGGCTTCCCTGCGCTCCGGCGCATCTCACATCCCTGCCCGTAACCTCATCTGCCACCCTCTTGACCTCCTTTACCCAGAGATGGTTCATGTCCGTGAGCATGGGTGCATAGATATCATCGCAGCTCATTTTGAGATCGATATCCGGGTGATTATCCTTAACCTTCGACACAGCGTCGTTCAACTCTTTGCAGACATCACTAAATTTCTCTTCAGGGATATACCGCCTGTCTCCCTTGAGCGTGCATCTGTCGGGCACGATGTTCTGCTTCACGCCCGCATTTATCACTGTGATGTTAAGAACAGGCATCAGGGTATCAATACCTGCATTCCGACTAATCGCCATACTGGCAGGCACTTTTGAGCGCCTTTTCTCGACTTCTACCTTGAGTTCCATAAGCCCATTCATCACAGGCACGGCTTTCTCTATGGCATTCACGCCCAGGAAACTGCTACCGCTATGGTAGGACTTCCCAAAGACGTCTATCTGCCAATCCACGTTCCCGTTCGATGCTATTGTGATGTCATCGCTATCCCCGTCCATGCTCAGAAAATAGTCTGCTTTGAGTTTCCCCAGATCGGCAAGGTAGCACAGACCTGAATACGGCCCCATCTCCTCATCAGTGGTCAGGGCTATGTTCAGATTGTACCCGGGCTTAATATCAAGTTCTTCCACTGCTGAAAGCACAGTAAAAAGCGCAGCCACGCCTCCTTTTGAATCAGCCACACCGCGCCCGAATATGCGTCTGTCTTTTTCAGTGCACTCAAACGGCGGCACGCTCCAGTTGGCGCTTGCAGGGACTACGTCAAGGTGTGTGTTTATCAAAAGTATCTTATCCGCGCCAGTATCTTTAGTTGCACATATGTTCACCCGCTCGCCCACAAGATGCGTAAGTCTGGGATTTTTCCTCTCGAACAGGTCGCGGGGCATTATAAGCTTCTCAACCTTGAAATCCAGTTCTTCAAGCTTCGATGCCGCAAGATCCATTATCTTCTCGTAGTTTTCGCCAGGCGGCACCGGCGTCTGTATGCGCACAAGTTCATCCAGGGTTCTAATAATATCCCTGGTCTTTAAATCCAGATGCTTCAATAACGCCTTCATTCCTGTCCTGAAATGTTCTTTTTACCCAAATCCTTTTTGCCTTGCTTATATCTATTAGAGCCGATGGCACTGGAAGAAGATATAAAGGCGGTCGAAGAAGAAATATCAAAAACGAAGTATAACAAGGCTACCGAAGGTCACCTAGGCAGACTTAAAGCCAAACTGTCAAGGTTAAGAGAAGAAGTGCAGAAAAAGGCATCGACAAAATCAGGCGGGGAAGGTTTCGCGGTAAAGAAATCAGGTGATGCATCAGTTGTACTTCTGGGGTTCCCGTCCGTAGGAAAAAGTACGCTCTTGAACAGCCTGACAGGGACAGAATCCGCTGTCGCGTCGTATGAATTTACCACGCTTGATGTGGTGCCAGGGGCGCTGGAATATAAAGGCGCCACTATCCAGATACTTGACGTGCCGGGGGTTTTAAAGGGTGCAGCTTCTGGAAGGGGTCGCGGAAAGGAAGTCCTTGCAGTGGTGAGGAACGCTGACCTTGTGCTGATCATGCTCGATGTTTTCCAGCTTGTCCATCATAATGTCCTTCTTGAGGAGCTGTTCGCTGCCGGCATCCGGGTCAATTCAAGACCGCCCGAAGTAACGATCCGGAAAAAACCGCGGGGTGGAATAAGCATCAGCAGCACAGTGGAAGTAGGGCTTAACGAGGATACGATAAAATCCATAATGGGTGAATACAGGATACACAACGCGAACGTGGTGATACGCGAGAATATCAATATCGACCAGTTGATCGATGCCATACTGGGCAACAGGAAGTACATTTCCGGCATCGTGGTCATCAACAAGATAGACCTCGCGGATGAAAATACTCTCAGGGAATGCAAAGAAAAATTCCCGGATGCGCTCCTCATATCTGCAGATAAGAAAACCCATATTGAAGAACTTAAAGAAGTGATATATGAAACACTCGGGTTCATAAGAATATACCTGAAGCCGCAGGGGCAGCCGCCAGATATGGAAGAACCCCTGATCATCAGATATGGTTCCACAATAGGTAATATATGCGATAAGCTGCACCGCGATTTCAGGAAAAGGTTCAGGTATGCCCTTATAGGGGGCGATTCTGCAAAGCACAAGGGCCAGCATGTGGGTCTGGACCATATGCTGTATGACAATGACATAATTACGATAATATTGAGAAAATGAGACATATGGAACCGCAGATAAACGCAGATTTGTTTTTGTGACTCCTCTTCTCACTGTCGACACTGTGATAATTTATAAGGGAAAGCTTGTCCTCATAAAGCGTAAAAACCCTCCTTTTCAAGGCTATTTTGCGCTTCCCGGTGGCTTTGTTGAGGTGGGCGAGACCGTTGAAACTGCGGCTGTCCGCGAGGCAAAGGAGGAAACGGGGCTTGAGGTCAGGCTTCTCAAGCTTCTTGGTGTGTATTCAGAGCCTTCGCGCGACCCCCGCGGTCATACAGTCTCGGTATGTTTTCTTGCTGTGGGGAGCGGAAACCTTAAAGCAGGTTCAGATGCTTTAGATACAGGGCTTTTTGGTATTAACGAAATACCAGAACTGGCATTTGACCATAATAAGATCATAGAGAACGCCAGGAGAGATATAAATGGAATTCTGTCCGAAATGCAAGAGCATGATGATGCCCGTCAAGAACGTTTTTAAATGCAGGAAGTGCGGGTTTGAAAAAGAGATCAAAGAAAGCTTTGTCTCAAAGACCGAAAGAAAGGAACGCGAGGTAACAGTACTGGAGCAGAGGGAGATGGGGCTGCCCACGACGCGGGCAAAGTGTGAGGACTGCGGCAACAATACCGCCTACTGGTGGCTGCGTCAGCTTCGTTCGGCTGATGAAAGCGAGGTCAGGTTCTTCAGGTGCACAAAGTGCGGGAAGACCTGGAGAGAGTATAATTGAACCTGATGCATTTACGCGGTCTGCGTTTTTCAGGTGATGTCCTTTTGTTATTCTTTCTCTCCTTTGTTTCGAGTAGAGTAAAACAGAGGCCTTCCAGCCTCCACCTCCTCATCAAACTGCACGGACGGATTTCCCGTATGCAGCTTTCGTCTGGCGTATCCCTTTGCAGGAAATGGCATCATCCAGCATCGAAGAAAGCGAAACCAGTCCCATCTCAGCGAATTCAGCAGGATGTATTCCGAAAACAAGAACCTTCAAAGTCCGCTTCTTTTCCTGAAAGCTCCGTAAGCGTCCTCTGATATATCCATCAAGCTCTCTCCGAACGATTTCTTCACAGTGCCGCACTTGAAATAGTTCCCCCAACCCCGGATAACGGGATTGATGGATTTTATCACCATTTCAAGGTATGCTTCACCCTTCCTTATTGCCGCATGGGCATTAGTGTTGGGTCTATAACCATGACTCTGGGGCAGGAATATTTCTTCAAAGATGGGTTCAAGTACGTTCTTCAGTGCCTGCTGGACTACTCTGTCTCTCACTGTAGGAATCCCAGGTTTCCTCATCTTGCCGTTGTCTTTTGGGATCAATATTCTTAAGACCGGGCTTGGTTCATAGCGTTTCTCTTTGAGTAATCTCTGTATTTCGGCTAAGTTTTGCGGTAAATTTTGTTCGAATTGTTCAATGGTTCTTTTGATCCCTTTAATAAGCTCTGTTCTAACGCTAAACAGTTTGCTTCTCTGGATCCAGACCCTGACCTCAAGATCTATGCTGGATTCCCCAAACTTTGTAATATTGATCAAAGGTTCAGGCTCTAAAAGAATATTTTCATTTCAGCGTCTGCATATACGCAGAGCATTCCCCGGTGGACTTCACCGTGCCATGCATTTTCATTTAAATTTCCTGGCTCTTACCGCCAGAACAGATCTATTGGTCCGCCTGACCACATCACGAGCCGTACCTCCGAGTAGCAGTTCCCTGAACATTCCTTTTCCGAGAGTACTTATTATTATAATCGATACATTTTCCTTTTCTGCCAATGAAATGATGCTTTCTGAGGGACTCCCGGTAAGAGCATGTATTTTGACCTTTATACCTTCGCTTCTAAAGTCTTTTGCGATATCTTCAAGCCTCTTCTTTGCCTCTTTAATACTGGTATCTATCTCTTCCTGTGTTTCTCCTTTATCAACAACATGCACAAGTACAACTTTTCCGACCCCTTTTAAATCCTTAACAAGCGATATTGTTTCCATTGCAGGCTCAGAAAAATCAACAGGTAAAAGCACTTTTGAAAAAACATCCGGGGACAATTTTTCATATTTTTTATCTCCATGCCGTTCACCGAATTTATGACGCATGATCAAAACATGTGAATTTCCATAGCGCAACACGTCAGTGGCAACACTTCCGAGAAGGATTCCTTCGATAAGACTTTTTCCGTGCGCACCCATTACAACGAGAGAAGTCTTTTCTTTATTCAGGGTTTCTATGATCGCGTGCGAAACATCGCCCCCTGTTATCACTTCTATCTTCACTTTGACTTTCAGCCCGATATTTTCAAGATGCTTTTTCTGTTCATTGAGGTGAATCCTGGCATCCTGAATATAGAGGTCTTGCACCAATCCCTTTTTTGAAATATGAGCCGTATCAACCACATGCAGAAGCAACACTTCTTTTACACCTGGAATATCACCGATGCATTCCAGTGTTTTCTGGGCATACTCTGAAAAATCAGTTGGAAATAATACCTTTTCAAACATCTAATCCCTCCTGCAGTATAATTTCAGCAGAAGTTGATATTTTCTGTTGCTCATTACCCTATACCTAAAATTTCAGATAACTTATTCCCTTTATCCTTTACCGCATCGAGCTTATCGATTACCACCGACTTTTTAAGATATATCTCATTTCTGTCCAGCAGCTTGAGAAAATCTCTTTGAGGAGGGAAATCCGTTGTATCTCCGAAAAGGTATTTCATGATCATTTTCTTCTCCCAGTTGATAATATTAGTTACGAGTACATAATACTATTGAAAGCCAATCAAATGATGCATAATAAAATATAGAAAAGTCTATATTATCTGTACAACAATATTGCTTTATGGACTTTATAAGGGGATTAAAGATCTTTTTTTTGATCTTGTTGACCGGTGCTATCATCTACGTCAATTATTTTATCGAATACAATCCCACGCTGGTCAAAGCAATGTATTCAGTTGTGGTCCTGCTGATAGCTTATATAGTGAACATATTTATCGAGAACGTCATCAAAAGGGAGATAAAGGAATCAAGAGAAAGATATTCTAT
>JBGOYM010000060.1:0-10018 GCA_041479675.1 Candidatus Methanoperedens sp. | reverse complement strand
CAACCTTGAGTTTCGATACAGCCTCGAAGAGTATACCTGTCTGGTTCTGCGAGTGTTCATCCGAAAAGAACTGCATCAGGTCCTTTACTCCTAGGTTGATACCGTTTAGCCTGAAGAGTAAGTCTGCCGACGGGTTAAGCGTCTTACTGGCTGGCGTATATATTGTCACCCTGTCCTCGTAACCTTTTGGCGTTATCCCGTATCTTTCGAACATCCCTGGTTTCTCCTGGTTGGGAAATTTCAAGGTACCGTATTCCCCGTGAGGGTCTATTATAAGCAGGGGAACGTCCTTTTCCAGAAGCTCTTCCAGTATCACACCGCTGGTATAAGATTTTCCGGCACCTGTCTTGGCAAGTATGCTGCAGTGCTTCTGCACAAGGTTGTTGGCGTCGAGGTTGACCTTTATGTTCTGCCCCTCAAGCAGCCCGATGTACACATCTCCGCGTATAAGTCCGAGAGTCTGTTTTATGAGCATCTCGTCAGCCTTGAAAACCTTATCACCAGGGCTGAATGGGGATTTCGGTACGCGAAGCGCCCCGTGTTTGTCCCTTCCGCCTATCACTGCCGCTTCTGCGATGATCTGCTGGTCCATATCCACGACCTTTGAAGCTCCTTCAGCCACATCCACGGCTTGCTCAATGGAGAAGCCCTCGCTTGACCTGGTGATGGAGGCTACCTGAGCAAGTGTCCACCCATCCACTTCGTGCCATACCTTGACATAATCAGACCTCTTCGTCGCCGTGCTGTCTGAGACCGCGAACTTGAAACTTAGAGATTCGGTTTTTCCGAATATTACGCCTATTGAATCCTTCACCATTATAGGTATCAGAATAATTCAGATGAATATTATACTTTCCTACCAAACCATTAAATACAGTCGTGTTCTATTAAGCCTCCAGCGCTCCGATAGTGTAGTCGGCCAATCATTCTGGCCTTTCAAGTTTTAAGCGTGTCATGTGCTAAAATAAAGACAGCCAGTGACTCGGGTTCAAATCCCGATCGGAGCATCATCTGGAATTCATTCCAATATTTTTCTTTTCTGTCCTTCCTGGCAAGAGCTGCTGCGATCAGGACACGGACAGAATCAAAAAAGAGACCCCGGACGGAGCGCAGCGTAGTCCGGGTGTGGTCATCTTTTCAAGAAAAAGTTCTTTTAAAATATAATAACAGATACTGCGACAGGTATAAATACAGGTACATCATGAATAATAATTATAATCAATTGGAGGTCATGTTGTTAAAGGGAAAAGGGAGGATTATAGCGATTCCTCCAACGAGTAGTCTCAAAGTACTCATCGAATCAAAAATTGTTTATGATTCACAATTTCCTTTGCCGATTGAAAAAGGAGCGGAGATTGATGTAGAAATTGAAAATGAAAAACTCATATTGAAAAGAGTGGAACAAATATGATTTTTATAGTATGATTAAATAAAAAGGAGGTGAAAAACAATGGTCGGACTGGATAGCGCTATGGAACTGGCAGAAGGTGCAAAAAAAGTGAAGAAACCTGAAGTCGCTGATGCCGAAAGAGAGAGACAGAAAGATTTCTACGCGAAACTGAGAGCACGCAAGGCAGAACAGCCAACAGGTGCTCAATATCAATGAGAGTGGAAATGTATAAGGGATTTAAGACCAATTGACCAAATATGGTCTATTGGTTTATTTTTTTTTGACATATTACGAATAATTAAACGAGGTGAGAAGTATGTGCAGCACATACCTGCCTTTCTCTTTGACGCCCGAGGACCTCGAGAGGATGGCAAAAGAAAGTGGAATGTTCTATTGCAAGTCATGCAAAAAAACATTCATGATGAAAAACCCCAGCACAGAATGCCCACACTGCGGTTCAACTAAAATAAAGCCAAGAGCAAAATAAACATAAAGTCAAGAAAATAATAGAGGGCTTTGGTATGAAGTCAACGCGATCGTTGTGCCCGGAATGCCTCGATGTGATCGATGCCTCAATATTTGAAGAGAACGGGAACGTGATGCTTGAAAAAACATGCCAAAAGCATGGATCTTTCAAGGATGTTTACTGGTCAAGTGCGAAGCAGTTCTGGCGGTTTGACCGTTTTATGCATGACGGGGTGGGAGTAAAATTTCCGAACGTATCTAAGGATGGGGATTGTCCAAAATCGTGCGGATTATGTCCATCCCACAAAACCACTACTATTCTTGCAAATATCGACCTTACGAACAGGTGCAACCAAGTGTGCCCTGTTTGCTTTTCTAACGCATCAGCATCAGGATACCTGTACGAACCATCGCTTTCCCAGATAAGGGCAATGACGCAGATGCTGCGTGATCAAAAACCAGTACCCTGCCCTGCCATTCAGTTCGCAGGAGGTGAACCCACTATGCGCGAAGACATTGCCAGGATCATTAAAATGGCAAACGAATTTGGATTCACGCAGGTACAAATGGCGACAAATGGAATAAAACTTGCAAAAAGCCTGGAATTCTGCAAAGAACTTGATGCCGCCGGATTGCATACTGTTTATCTACAGTTTGACGGCGTGACAGGCGAACCTTATCTGATCAACAGGGGTTTTAATTATCTCCCACTTAAGCTCAAAGCAATTGAAAATTGCAGAGCTTCAGGACTGACGAGTGTTTCTCTTGTACCCACACTTGCAAAAGGAGTTAATGACAAACAGGTTGGGGATATCATAAAGTTTGCGGTCAATAACATTGATACTGTTAAAGGTATCAATTTCCAGCCCATCTCGTTCACTGGAAGGATAAATAAAGAAGAGAGAATCGAAAAAAGGATAACTATCCCTTATTTATTTAGACTTATCGAAGACCAGACCAATGGGGCTATTACGGCAGATGACTTCTATCCGGTGCCATTTGTAGTACCAGTTTCACATTTTGTTACTGCTGAGGAGGGTATCCCCAATGTCGAATTTACAGTCCATCCACATTGCGGTACAGGCACTTATATCTATGTCGAAGATGGAGAAATGATACCTATAACTCGTTTTATTGATGTTGAAGGTCTTCTTGAACATGTTGACGAGCTGGCGTCGAACAACAGTAAATGGATAGGCGAGTCACTTGGAAAAATAAAAAGGATCGGAAGCCTTATTTCAGCATTGCCCAGGTATATCGATATGTCAAAGGCACCTAAATCAGTGGACATGAAAAAACTGTTTATTGATGTCCTCAGGGATGGTACAGGTGACGCAATAAAGGAATTCCACCGCCATACGCTCTTCATTGGCGCCATGCACTTCATGGACCTGTACAACATGGACCTTGAAAGAATAAAGCGGTGCGGTGTTCATTATGCCACTCCAGACGGCAGGATCATTCCGTTCTGCGCATATAATACATTATACAGGGTTGAGGTAGAAAAGAAGTTTGCAATGCCGCTCTTAAGGGCAATAGCATAAAATATCTGATTAATAAGAAGTCAGTTCACTGTATTAAAATTCGAAGGAAGCAACACACGAGTTGCAATAAGTATTTTAGATTTTTAGGCGCCGAATTTTCAGATTTTGGATGGTTATTCTGGATTCATGTTGCCTTTCGGGAGCATGAGAACGAGTATGGTTGAAGTCACCCCAAACCCCGTACGATGTACGAGGCCTGTATATAGCGTTTATTGTGGATATTCACACAAATAACGAGCCAGGATATAGCTCTCTCAGAAAATCTCATTATCGAAGTCATTCTCAGTTGAACATCAGTAGGATCATCAGAACTAAAGCGTATCAATAATGCTGTACGGATCCCCAGGTCTTGCTTATACAGATATAATGTGATGCGATCGGTATTTTAAAACCTGACTTTATTTTTTCCCCACAGCTGCAATATATATTACAAATCGTTCCACTCCATCAAGCTCAAGCAGATCGTTCATCTGATCGTCTGAAAAAGCTGCACTGGCGCATACACCGCAATCTACAGAGCCCGCACTCAGGTACAGGTTCTGGCAGGCATGTCCTGCGTCAAGGTGAAGATACCTGTATCCTCTTTCTCCATACCGCCATTTCATTCTATATGCATCTGCTACCCAGATAAAAGTCACAGCGCTTTTTTTGATAAAATCCTGTCCTGAACAGCCTTGCGTCACCCTGTCAGCTATGTCAGGATCCGTATTTATTTCCACCAGTTTATGATCAATCGCTAAAAATCTGTAAATACCTTCTGGAACATCCCTGACATTATTGATAAGCAGATATGTTTCAAGGGCATGTCTTGCACCTGCAGAAGGCACATTCCTGAAAGTTGCACCAGGTGTAACCTGTACCACTCCCTGCGTGACCCACAGTAAATATGACAGTTCTTCAATTGTTAATGGTTCGTGCGAATACCTGCGTATACTTCTTCGACCTTCAATAGCATGTCTCAGGTCAAAGCTTCTTATTTTGATATTTTCATGTCCGGGAAGATCCCTTACTGGTCTTGATGCATCATATTCCATCTCTAATGGAGGCTGGGGTAAGTTACGGGATTGGTCAGACCTATCAAGATACTGGAACTTTGTTTTTTCCATAAATTCCTTTCCAATTGAACTCATCATTTTCAACTCCCTTTTCTTATAGTGTAACTAAATGCTATATATTGACTTGTGTTCGCCTGAAATATAACGAACTTTTCTTTTTCAGGTGCTTCGACTTTGCGACTGATATTAAGGTATTCCTGAGATCTATCGCAAAAACCGAGACTTTATAATTTATTCTGGAAAAAGGAATCGCTGCAATGTTGATCAACCACAGAGTACACAGAGATCACAGAGCGGTGCCGCTTTTCTCTGTGTCCTCTGTGCTCTCTGTGGTTTTTCAAACCAGAAGATAATAAAAAGTCTCGGGTTTCTTCCCGATATCGTGGAACAGACCACCATTATCAGTGTTTTTTCTTATTTTTCCCTGTTTTCGCCTGTTCCCCATATGCAGCTTCCATGGCGCGCCTGCTGATCTCTTCGTAATACCCGCCCATTTTCTTATTGAAATTATCTTTGCTATCCCAGAATTGCGGTGTTCCCAGCCGTTTTATAATTGCTGCAGATACATCGGGCGGGGATATATTCACTGAAAAAGACTCAAGTTCCCCTCCCGACCAGAAACCATCGACGGAAAGGGGTACCTCTTTTTGTTCGGTCACGTTTCCGGTTGGATGCTCTTCTAATTCAGGAGCTTTTTCAATACATGCAGTACGCTTTTTGCGAAGCGATGCAGTAATTTCATCCTTTGTCCTTCCACGAAGTTTGAAAAGCATGAAAGGATCGCGATCAAACTCCTCTGCCAGAATATAATAGACCGCAGCAATGTGCTTGCATGGATTGGCGCTGTCAGGGCATGAGCAGTCGGTCTTTATGCCTTTTGAGGATTCAGGGAAAAGGGACATTCCTGTTGCATCAAAAGCTTCCTCGATATTTTGAGGCATCTCGTCTGCAAGCAATTTCGCAGCAAATATGGCTTTCTGCGACATTTCTTCTAAGACTTTGTTCCATGCTTCATCAGCGAGCGGCTTCATTTCTATCTTCACGAAATATGGTTCCGACATAGAGCCCTGCACTCTTGCCGTAACCCTGCCAGGCGCAAGTTTAAAATCAAGCACCTGCCCGCTTCTTGCGTATCTCCTTCCGCGCTCAAGCCTGTTGCTCCATCCGAACGACTCAAGCACCTTTACCCAGCGCTTCGACCACCAGGTATCGCCGATGCTCCCTCGCTTGCTTTTAGCTTTAATACCGCCTTCTACTTTTATTGGTTTTGAAGGAGCATACCCTCCCCAGAAATCATCACGATAGCCCATTGTTTCCTCGTCTTTTACAGCATCCTTGATTCATAGAAGATATGTAAATATAGTCATCCGCAAAACTTAATATAACCAATATAAAAAATTCTATACACTTTATTAAAATGAGCCAAACCAAGATAATCAACCACAGAGGACACAGAGAGCACAGAGAGTTGTGGTTTTGCTCTGTGTCCTCTGTGCACTCTGTGGTTAATAATATATTATCAGATGTTGTGCGGAAGACTATAAATCTGCGTTCATCCGCGTTTATCCGCGGTTTCTCTAACGTCTTATTCATCAGCCACCGCCTCGCGCCTCAATTCAAACATTTCCTTTAACTGCTCGGTCGTCATCTCCGTCAGCCAGCCTTCGCCCGTACCAATGATATTCTCTGCAAGCGCTTTTTTATCCTCGATCATCTCATCGATCCTCTCCTCAAGAGTCCCGTCGCAGAGAAACTTGTGCACCTGCACGTTCTTTGTCTGCCCGATGCGGAAAGCGCGGTCAGTCGCCTGGTTCTCAACAGCAGGGTTCCACCAGCGGTCGAAGTGGAAAACATGGCTCGCCCGTGTCAGGTTCAGACCAACCCCGCCTGCTTTTAGCGAGAGGATGAATATTCTCGGTCCGTTCTTTTCTGAAAAACGCATTACCATCTGGTCCCTCTGCTTCTGGGGCACTCCGCCATGCAGAAAGAGCACTTCCTGACCAAAAACCTTCTGGAAATGCTTCTTAAGCATTCCGCCCATCTGTGCGAACTGGGTAAAGACAAGAGCGGCATCATCCTCAGCCAGCACTTCTTCCAGCATCTCAGTGATGCGGTTTAACTTTCCAGAGCGTCCGGGAAGCGCTGAGCTGTCCCCCAGGAATTGTGCCGGGTGGTTGCAGACCTGCTTCAGCCTCACAAGAGCCGACAGCACCATACCTTTTCGTTCGATGCCCTCGGATTCCTCTATTTTCCTGAGCATATCTTTAACAACCGCTTCATAGAGCGTCGCCTGCTCTTTTGTAAGGTTACAGTGTTCCTTCATCTCGATCTTATCAGGAAGGTCTTTAATAATTGTTGGATCGGTTTTCAGGCGGCGAAGTATAAAAGGTGAAACAATGCTCCTGAGCTTTATCCCCGCCTCTTTGTCATTATATCTCTCAATAGGCAGCGCGAATCTTTTTCTAAATCCCTCTGCAGAACCAAGGTAGCCTGGATTCAGGAACTCCAGGATTGACCAGAGCTCGGATAAACGATTCTCGACAGGTGTGCCTGTGAGCGCGACGCGATAGTCCGATTTGAACTTTCGGACTGCCTGGGATTGCTTTGTAAACTGGTTCTTGATGTTCTGCGCCTCATCAAGCACAACTCCATTCCAGTGAATCTGTGAGAACATTTCTTCATCCCTGTGCGCCAGCGCATAGGTACTTATCACAAGGTCGTACTCTCTAACGTCTGACAGGAACTCTTTCTTTTTGCGAGCGATGCCGTGGTGGACCAGAACGCTAAGAGAGGGCGCGAACTTATTTGCTTCTCTCTGCCAGTTCCCTACGACGGATGTGGGACATATCAATAGCGTGGGCTTATCTACGCTTCTCTCTTTGTCCTTTAATAACAGGGCAAGCATCTGTATGGTCTTCCCAAGCCCCATATCATCAGCAAGACACGCACCAAGCCCGTACTGCCGGAGGAACGCAAGCCACGACATGCCTTTTAACTGATAAGGGCGAAGCTCACCTACAAAATCATCCGGCTGCCCCTCTTCTGTTATGGCAACTCTGCCCGATAAACGCTCAAACAGTTCGGATAGCCATCCAGATGCTGCAAATCCACTTACAGGAAGACCTGTATTCGTCTCACCCTTTGCAAGACCAAGCCTCAGGGCTTCTCCCAGCTTCATCTCACCCGGACCCCTGGATTTGAAGAATTTGATGGCAGCTTCAATATCCTCTTTTTTCACCTCTACCCATTGTCCTCTTATGCGCACGAGCGGCTCTTTCAGGCTTGCGAGAGCCTTGAATTCCTCTTCACTTAAAGGCTCATCCCCGATAGCAAGCTGCCAGTCGTAGTTAATCAGCGAATCGAAACCGAACCGTCCCTTACTGGTCTTCGGGTCTTTCTTTGGTTTCATGTTCAATTTCATTCCGAGCTTCAAGCTTGCTGCGCCTTTATTCCACCAGGGGGGTATGAGGACGCCGAAACCGCTTTCAGTAAATAATGGCACTGCTTCTTTTAAAAAAGTGTATGCCTGCTGCGTGGTGAGCTGCGCTGAATCGGGTCTTGCTGAATGCAGGCTGTCCTCGATCGGAGGGTATAACCGGGAGGCTTTTCCAAGGTCGGCGAGAAGCTTTTCCTGCGGATGGTCGAACTTGCGGTTCAAATAATGGAGTGAGTCCTTTGATTCTTTCCAGACCATTTCCGCAGGGACAAGAAGACTTGGGTCACTGGATGCCTGCAAAAGATAACGCAGGTTCCAGTCTGGTTCTGTACCGTCAGATGGTTCAAGACGAAAGCATGTGCGAAAGTCTGATCTTTCTATTTCATGTATCGGAGCTTTCCATGCCAGTATTCCTTCGTAGAGGTTTTTAAGACCCGATGCCTGGACGTTGATCGGTTCTCCTGTCGCAAGAGACTGCAGCCATGCTTCAGAGAGACCGGGTTTTTTTGACCTGATCTCAGATATCGGTGTCCAGCTTCGGATACAGCTGTCGATCGAGTTATTGAGATAATCTGATAAGAATGCTTCCTGGGTGTTCGGGACACTGTTCTGAACGAGCGCCCGGCAAACAGGGGGCATTCCGCGCGCAAGCATCGAAAATCGCATCCTGGCGTTCTCATCGTTCAGCGCATACTGCCACCTGGCGAACGCCATGTTGTTTTTTGAAAAAACGATCCCTGGCACAAAATGCTGTTTTGAGAGAAGTTCCATTGTGAATTTTGAGACTTTGCTCCAGAACCGCAGGTCTGTCCCGATGACCGCGCTGTCGTTTTCTGTCCATGCTCCTGATAGTGAACACAGCAGCATGACAGCATCTTCCGGCGGTATGCACAGACCATCCACTTTCCACTGCGATAGACTTACCGGCTCCTCTGCATTCTCCCCGCTATCGTCCCTGAGCATATCCGGTGATGCCAGAGGCGACCTGGAAAATGAGGGGAGCAGGAGCGGCACTTTATTTGAGCGCGCTTTTTTGCTGATATTGCCGCCCTGCACTGAGTCGAAGGACTCTATCGCTATCTTCAGGTCTTTTTCTAGTGCCTGGTATGGATGCATAGCGCCTGATTTTGGGGGGCGTCCTCTGCGTTTGACAGGTGAAATGAAGGATGACTCGCCCCATAAGAAGAAGTCCCCTCTGTCTGTTGATGCTTCAGGCGGTTTCCATATCCCATGAAGAACTATCATATGTAAATGAAATCAATGTCATATCATTTTTTGTGACTTAAAACTTTCTTTTTTCATTACGGACATTTTCTATCATTTGAATGAAATATCAAAAACAGAAAGCATAACTCTGGCTTTCAAGCGATAAGAAGGAGTGGAATGGGAAGGAGTGGATATCTACAAATCCTGATGCAGATCCTCAGATAAGCGGGTATCATATCACTCAGGAATTTTCGAGCTTCGTTGCGCCAGAGCAGCTGGAGTATAAACGCAAGAACATGACACCAGGGATGTTTGCGAACGAGGCTCTTGCACAGTTCTTCGCAGCAGGCGGCGCTAAACCTGTTACTACTGACACCCTGTTACATATCCTTGTGAGAAGCCATGAGGAACTTAGGGTTTACCCAAAGATAAGATTGTAGTATTTTAGAAATCAAACCGCAGATGAACGCAGATTTGTTGTCAGGTATTAGGAATAAAATTGGATAAGTTATTTTTTTGTGAGCCCTTAGCAACACGGTTTTCGAGGAGAAAGTGATTGGCGTTGACTGGGGTGATGAAACCCGCTGGGTTCTGGTGGGAAGGACCACTAAGAACAAATTCTATGTCATAGATACCGGGGTATTTGATGACATTGATACCATGCAGCATGTTGAGAAGCTGAAACTGATAGTCTCACGGGAAAACCCGAAATGGATAATATGCGATGCAGGTACGGCAAGACCAGGAACCAGATACTCATGAGATATTATCCAGGAAAGGCGTTCTGGCGCATAAGGAAGAGCTGCTGTTGCTGCTGCACTGGGCGGATATGCGGACGGCGAGTGTGAGGGAGAAGAAGGAAAAGAAAATTTAATACCAAGTAAACGTATTCATATATTCATGGAAAGAACAATCACGGTCT
>JBGOYM010000059.1:0-10021 GCA_041479675.1 Candidatus Methanoperedens sp. | reverse complement strand
CATTCGATTTTTCCCGATACACCCATCGTTCTCGGCGGCATCGAGGCAAGCCTGCGGCGCTTTGCTCATTATGATTACTGGTCAGACTCCGTGCGCCGCTCCATACTTGCTGATGCACCCGCGGATATGCTCGTGTTCGGGATGGGAGAAAGTCAGGTTGTCAAGATCGCATCACGCCTCTCAAAAGGCGAGAACATAAGAGATATTACAGATATCGCTGGCACTGTCATCAAGACTGAAATAAGTAAATGGCGCTTGATGAGACATGTTGGTTATGTAGAGCTTCCGTCCTTCACCGATGTCTCACAGGATAAAATACTCTATGCAAAAGCTTTCAACCTTCATTATCAGGAACAGGACCCCGTGAGGGGAAGACCTGTGGCGCAGGTGCATCCAAAGACCGTCATTATCCAGAATAAACCTGCCATGCCTTTCTGCGCGGAGGAACTGGATCATGTTTATGAATTGCCTTATGCCCGGATGGCTCATCCATCTTATAATAAACCCATACCAGCGCTCGCTCCCGTGAAATTCTCTATTGTAAGCCACCGCGGATGCTTTGCATCCTGCTCTTTCTGCGCCCTGACGCACCACCAGGGCAGGATAGTACAGAGCAGGAGCATTGGATCAATGGTGAGGGAAGTGCAAAGGATGGCGAAAATGCAGGATTTTAAGGGCATCGTACAGGACGTGGGCGGACCGACTGCGAATATGTATTCGATGCACTGCGACCTGTGGGACAGAAGGGGAGCATGCAGAGATAAGATATGTACCCATCCTTTATGCAAAAACCTTGATACATCCCATCAGAAGCAGGTCGAACTCCTGCGGCGCTTGCGCGAGATACCGGGTGTAAATAAAGTGTTCATAGGCTCTGGGATACGTTATGACCTTGTGCTGGCAGATCCGTCAGGTTACCTTTCTGAACTGTGCGAGTTTCATGTCAGCGGACAGCTCAAGGTTGCGCCTGAACATATATCAGGTCTGGTAACAGATATGATGCATAAGCCCTCGAGGGTTGTGTTCGATGAATTCAGAAAGAAATTCGCCTCTGAAAACAGGAGGCTTGGAAAAGAACAATACCTTATTCCATATTTCATGTCAGGGCATCCAGGCTGCACCATAGAGGACATGGTTGAGCTTGCTGAGTACATACGCGACAACAATCTTTACACAGAGCAGGTGCAGGACTTCACACCCACACCGATGACAGCCTCAACGTGCATGTATTATACAGGTATCAATCCTTTCACTATGAAAGAGGTGCATGTTGCGAAAGGGCGAGAGAAGAGGATACAACGGGCGTTGTTGAGGTATAAGGATGATAGGAATTACGGGCTGGTGCATTAGGGGCTTAAGATAGCCGGGAGGGAGGAGTTGATTGGCAGCGAAGGGAGATGTTTGATAAAAAAGAGAAATGAAAGATAATAAATTGAACGCGTAGGAATCATTCAATTATAGTATGCTTTAATATAATATCTCAAAATATAATATGAAATGTTTATATATTACGACACACATTGTTATTTTATGCTATAATTAAGGTAAGAAAATGAAAACTACTATAAAGATCCTGCAGAACCGGATAGATGCTCTGGAAATCGAACTGAAGGCTATGCGTCGGATGCTTGGCGCAACGGCGGAGAAAAAGGATCCAAAAGCATGGGACAGATTGCACCTGGTTGGTAAAGAAATAACCAGTGATTCGAAGAGCGATAAACCAAGCTGGCAGTTAATCTCCGAATCCAGAAGATAGTATGTATTGTTTAGATGCCAGTGTGCTTACAAACTCTGAGATAGAAAGCGAGAGATTTAATGAGTATAGCCAGAAGCTCATGGAAATAATAAACTATTCCAAAACTTTCACAAATCATTAAATATCTCGCTGTTCATTGTAATGCCTGTTTTATGTCATCAATAAAAGAAATTACACTCACCAACAACGAGAAAAAAGTCCTGATCTCTCTCTTCAAAAAATCAAAATTCACTCCAGAAGAGCTTGCCTCTACTTCATCCCTCCCCATCGAAGCAGCCATGCAGTCCGCTTTCCTTCTCGCGGAAAAAGGGCTCTGCGAGATAAAAGAGACCATCACAGCCATCTACTCACTCACAAAAGAGGGCGAAACTTACGCACATATCTCACTTCCCGAGCGCCAGATAATCAGCTCGCTAGCAGCGCCCATATCTTTTGACGAACTGAAAAAGAGATTCTCCCCCCAGATGGTCGGCATTGCCCTGGGATGGCTTCGAAAGAAGAACTGGGCAAGGATCGAAGGGGATAAGATAATACCAACAGGAAAAGCTGAGCCCGGTGAAGACGAGAATATCCTGGCAAAACTAAGGATAGGTCCACTTTCAGAGCCTGGAGATGCGGTCAGGGACTTAATAAAAAGGAACCTTGTGGAAAAGACAGAAAAAAAGACACGAATCATCACGATCACAGATTCTGGAAATGCCCTTGAAGCGTCAGGATTGACGATAGAAGAAGAGGTCGCCCAGCTCACCCCCACCATTATCACAAGCGGCTCATGGAAAACAGCACGAATACGCCCCTATAACATCCACACCCCAATAAAACCGGTTTACGGCGCGAAAATTCACCCCTATCAGCGCCTCATAAACGAGATGCGCCAGATATTCCTTGAGATGGGATTCACCGAGATAAAAGGCGATATCGTACAGAGTTCGTTCTGGAATTTCGATTCGCTCTTCCAGCCGCAGGACCACCCTGCGAGGGAGATGCAGGATACCTTCCACCTTGCCACAGAGTGCGACTTGCCCGAAGAATACATCGCACCTGTAAAGGAGATGCATGAAAAAGGAGGTGGCATATCCAGGGGCTGGGGGGGCAGGTGGAGCGAGGATGTGGCACGAAAGCAGGTACTTCGGACGCACACCACGGCGGTCACGATAAAATATCTTGCAGACCATCCCGACCCGCCAGTGAAAGCCTTTTGCATCGACCGCGCATACCGCCGGGAGGCTATAGACCCCACGCATACGCCGGAGTTCGAGCAACTTGAGGGCGTCGTGATGGACAAAGGTGTCAGTTTCAAGAACCTTCTGGGCTGCCTGACAGAGTTCTATCACAGGATGGGCTTTGAAGAAGTCCGTTTCAGACCGGGTTATTTCCCATACACAGAGCCAAGCGTTGAACCTGAGGTCTATATAGAGAGCAGAGGCAAGTGGGTTGAACTTGGCGGTGCAGGGATCTTCAGGAAAGAAGTTACGCTGCCGCTTGGCATCAAGTACCCTGTTCTTGCCTGGGGGCTTGGCGTTAGCAGGGTTGCAATGCTCAGGCTCGGGTTAAAAGATCTGAGGGAGCTGTATCAGAGCGACATTGACTGGCTTAGAAAGAGTACGGTTCTATAAATTTGCTAACCTTTATCCCGTCATTCATCATCATCTTCAAATGAGGTTGTTATGTGCCTTGAAAAAAACCTCCCAATACATTAAAATAGAATCTCTGCCAACTAAATATCAGGGTGAAGTGTCTTGCAAGAATACAAACTTTTCATAAACGGTGAATGGGTAGATTCAGAAACTGGCGAAAAGTTCGAAGATGTAAATCCAGCCACGCTTGAAACAATAGCACATCTCCAGAAGGCATCTGTCGACGACGTACAGCGCGCGGTTGAAAGCGCAGTGGAAGCATTTGATTCATGGAGCGGCAACCCCGCACCGCTTCGCGGAAAGATCCTTTTCAGGGCTGCACGCATGCTTGAGGAACGAAAGGAGGAACTTTCACGCCTCATGACGCAGGAGATGGGAAAGATTCTAAAGGAGGCAAGGGGAGACGTCCAGGAAGCCATCGATATGACCTACTACGCAGCAGGTGAGGGCAGGCGGCTGCTGGGTGAGACCACACCTTCGGAACTACCCAACAAGTTCTGCTTGACCGTGCGAAGACCAATCGGTGTTGTTGGACTCATTACCCCCTGGAACTTCCCGCTCGCAATCCCTGCCTGGAAGATTATGCCGGCGCTCATCTCAGGGAATACCATCGTGTTCAAGCCAGCAAGCGACACGCCGCTTCTCTCCATCGAGCTTGTGAAAATACTCACAGAGGCAGGGCTCCCGAAAGGCGTCCTGAACCTGGTGATGGGCGAGGGAAGCACAGTTGGAGCTGCTATCGTGCACAATAAGAGCATCAGGGCGATCTCATTTACAGGCTCTGTGGAAACAGGCAGATGGGTACTTAGCGAAGCTGGAAAGGACATGAAGAGGGTCTCTCTTGAACTTGGCGGGAAGAACCCCATAATTGTGATGGATGATGCTGACATGGAACTGGCTATAGACGGCGTGCTGTGGGGCGCTTTCGGAACTACTGGCCAGAGATGCACAGCTGCAAGCCGTGTTATAGTGCATGAGAAGATACTGCCTGAATTCCAGAAGAAGCTGATCGATAGAACAAGAAAACTTAAACTCGGTAACGGTCTTGATGAAAACACAGATATGGGGCCGGTCATCAATAATTCACAGCTCCAGAAAGTTTCAAAATATGTAGAAATTGGAAAAGAGGAAGGCGCAAAACTGGCGCTGGGCGGAAAGACTGCTCAACCCCTGCCTGGATATTTCTTTGAGCCCACAATATTCATTGATGTATCTTCAGATATGCGAATAGCCCAGGAGGAGATCTTCGGCCCGGTTCTCTCTATAATAAGTGCAAGCAGCCTCGATGAGGCTATCGATATTTCTAATTCTGTGGTGTACGGGCTGTCGTCTTCTATCTATACAGAAAATATAAAAAATGCGTTCAGGGCAATTGAAAAGCTTGATTCTGGAATAACATACATCAATGCCCCCACGATCGGAGCTGAAATTCACCTTCCTTTCGGCGGCACAAAAGCCACGGGGAACGGAACGCGTGAGGCTGGTACTACTTCAATTGAGGAGTTCACAGAAATAAAAACCGTCTATTTCGATTACAGCGGACGGCTCCAGAAAGCGCAGATAGATGTGGAGTAAATATGAGAAAAATAACAAATATATCCAGGGATATAATAGCCCGGGATAATAAGGTTGTATGCTCGCTAACGCGGCCATATGATCTGGTGGTAGATCATGCCGAAGGCTCAACGATATATGATGTTGAGGGTAACAGCTACATCGATTTTGCAGCAAGCGTGGCTGTGATGAACATAGGGTATAACTGCAAAGCGGTCAAAAAGGCTGTTTGTTCTCAGCTTGAAAAAATGGTGCACTGTGGTTTTTCGGATTTTTATGCAGAGATGCCGGTAAAACTTGCAGAGAAACTCTGCGGGATGACAGGGTACGATAAGGTATTTCTCTCAAACTCTGGAGCTGAAGCCGTGGAGGCAGCCATGAAGCTTGCTTTCTATTACACAAAAAGAAGCAATATGATCGCATTCTACCGGGCTTTTCACGGAAGGACACTTGGCGCTCTCTCTCTTTCAAGTTCAAAGAGGCGGCATAAAGAGCATTTCCCATCTCTGGGGGTCGTACACTCACACTATGCTTACTGCTACCGCTGTCCTTTCAATCTTGAGTGTCCTGGATGCGGGGTGTATTGTGTTGAGGAGATAGAACGAACGATCTTTAAAAGAGAGCTTTCACCTGAAGATACAGCAGCCATCGCTGTGGAACCCATACAGGGAGAGGGCGGGTTCACCGTCCCGCCGGCCGAGTTCCATAAAAAGCTTCGAAGGATCTGCAATGAAAATGATGTGCTTCTTATCGCAGATGAGATCCAGAGTGGTGGATTCCGCACTGGGAAGTTCATGGCTATGGAGAACTTCGGGGTAAGGGCTGACATCGTGTGTATGTCAAAATCCATAGGTGGAGGTATACCCCTTGGAGCTACGCTTTCTACGGATAAAATAATGAGCTGGCAGCCCGGTGCGCATGCCAATACTTTTGGAGGAAACCTGCTTGCAGCAGCTGGCGGGCTTGCCACACTTGAATTCATGGAAAGTAGAAGGCTCGGAGAGAAGGCTGTCGTCAAAGGGAATTATATTATCAAGCGCCTGAACGAACTAAAAGATGATTATCCTCTGATAGGGGATGTTCGGGGGATAGGTCTCATGATAGGTGCGGAACTTGTTGAGGGGAATAAGATACCCGCGGTTGAAAAACGTGATATCATAGTTAAAAAGGCACTTGACGGGGGATTGATACTTCTGCCTGCTGGGGACTCTGTTATCAGGTTCGTGCCGCCACTTATTATTTCAATGAATGAGATAGATAAAGGGCTTGAGATATTTGAGAGGGCGCTCAAGGGTGTTCAGGATCTTTGATAATTTAAATATACATGACGACATAAGCAATTATTTATGACGCTGTATATAATTTTTTTTCTAATTACGATCACTCTACCGCCAATCTCACCGCACCCTCTATATCTGCAACTTCTCTCACATCAATTCCCACATCACCCACTTCGCTTAACTGCCCTTTTGGCACAAGGAACAAAACAGCCCCATTTTTTTTCGCAGCCAGCGCTTTTGCCCTGGCTCCGCCTATCCTGCCAATAGTATGATCTTCATTGATCGTGCCTGTTATGTACACACCGTTCCTCAACGCCTTACCCTCTAGTGCAGCTATCACAGCAAGTGTAATTGCTGCGCCTGCGCTTCCTCCTGATATCGAGATCTTCTGCTCTTGCGCCTGGGCCTCTATGTTGATAAGAACATCCTTATCGAACAGGTTTTTCCTTGAGATCTCGCGGGCGATCAATACTGCGGTCTGTGCCGAAGATTGGAGAGTCTCGTCCACAAGAACGTTGGCCACATTGAGAAAGAGGTTTCCTTTACCGCTCTTGATCATGACCTCAAGTGGTATTAAATGACCATTATCGTTCTCATCTACAGCAAGGACCGCGTAATCGCTCTTTGCCACCATTGTGAGATTGAATATCTCTTTTTCAAGCCTCTGCCTCGTCTGCGTCTCGTTTTTCAATAAATTTTCTGTTACTGATAAATTTTGTTCCAGTTGAATGTTTTTTTGGTCAAGCTGGACGATGGTCTCTTTTTGATTTTCTGAAATTGTTGAGAGCGTACTGATCCTTTCATCCTGGAGTTTGATTTTCTCGTATAATAACAGGGATGAGCCCACAAGTAATAATGAAATAATTACTACAATGATCTTCAGTGACCTGTTGTTTGACATATCTATATTTTACTTATAGATACCAATACATAAATGACTTTTGAACCTGGCTTAGACACTATTTAAATTAAAATCGATATTTTTGCATTTTTTTAACGGGCTTCTTTTCTTCACTCTCATCGATCCAATCAAGCGGTTTTAACTCCTTCATAGCTATCGTCAAGCCGGTCGATTTTAATTGAAAGGTTTATAAAGGTCAGCCGAATAGTTATACAAAAGCCTTACCATGGGTTTTTGAAATTGAAGAGCGAGTTTCCGATGAGGATGCAACCTGGATATTTGGTAATAATATGATAACTAATGAAGAAAGAATCGAAGTTTTAAGTAAGATTGAAAAAATTATGGCACATACTCAAACTGAAAGTGGTGCTGTAAATGTTAATGAGATGGCAATAGCAAATAAACTTGTTAAAGAACTTATGGATAAATACGAAATATCCATTAATGAAATTAAAGCTACTTCAGATAAATCAACACTAATAATAAAGATTGAATCTGAAATGATAGATCAAAAAGGCGTAAGACATTGGGTTATAAGTCTTTCTTCAATTGTGGCTTCATTTTATGAATGCCGTGTTATTAGAGTTGGTACAAAATTATTCTTTGTCGGATTCGAAATGGATGCAAAAGTTGCGTCAAAAATGTTTGATCATCTATATTTACAAATACACACTGGTGCAATCGAAGCAACAGAGATT
Organism: Candidatus Methanoperedens sp.; assembly: GCA_041479675.1. Taxonomy (GTDB): domain Archaea; phylum Halobacteriota; class Methanosarcinia; order Methanosarcinales; family Methanoperedenaceae; genus Methanoperedens. The sequence goes on along the minus strand of JBGOYM010000059.1, from coordinate 2,195 downwards.
CCTACCCGGATTTCCAGAAAAACTCGTGTGATAGATTTCTGTGTCGGCGCAATAGGTGCTCTAAGTAATAGATTGGACGAGATCAAAGAGGAAAGAAAGTATCAGGAAAGTAAGAATGCTCTGGTAATCGTGAAAGAAGATATTGTTGTAGAACAAATGAAAAAGATGTATCCCAGATCAGTATCATATAAAAACAAAACAACATTTCATCGATCAGAAGATTATAATAATGGTGTGAAATTTGGACAAAAAATGGAAATACATAAATCTATAGCCCATGGTTAAAAAAACATATTACGAAATATTAGAAGTCGAGAAGAAAGCTTCCCAGGAAGATATAAAGTCCGCTTACCGCAGACTGGTTATGCTATATCATCCCGACAGAAACAAGTTACCAGAAGCCGAAGAAATGTTTAAAGGAATCGCAGAGGCTTATTCAGTACTATCAGACCCAGGCAAACGGAAACAATATGACATAGACAATGAACCAAGAAATGTTCTGCTAAGAAATAAACAAGAAAAGATGTGGCAAATAATAAGAGAGCAAAAACAAAGAGAAGCCAGAACAAACCAGATTCTATGGGAATTCAATCTTTACCAAGAACAAGAACGTGTCAAAGATAAACAAAGAGAAAACGAAGCTATGAATATTATGTATGCATGATTATAAAAAATTTAGAAACTCCGCTCTGTTTTCATATAAGAACAAACTCTGATGTTTGTATCCTGAATTGTGCTCCCAGCTTTAAAATCAAAAGAAAGAGGCTTTGAACCTGAAGACAATTTTGAGGTATCTGAAAAGGCAAAAGAGGTTAAGGTGATATGTACCCACTTTTGTTTTGGGGATTGGGTTAGATGCAATACTTATATAAATGAGTCTCTATAATCATATATTAGATAGAAGTACGCTTTTTTACATATATTTGAATGCTCTCATAGCATTCATCGCATAACGCCCACGGGGTTTCGCTCTTATCAACGATGGATTTCCAGGAATCAAGTACTATTTCCATGAGGTCATCAGGGTTTTTCTCACCCTGTTCTTTGAGCATATCCTCAGTGGCTTTCAGCATTTGCTCAGGCTTGAATCCATTCCTTACCGCAATTGTAATTGATTCAGGGGACTCTATGTGTTTCACGTCCTTCATTTTTCCGAGCGGTTTTGAACATATATCGCATTGCACCTGGGCACTTTCGTCCATACCCGACATCTGCATGAATGTTTCAACTATGTTCAACCCATCTTTTCCCATTTCAACAAGAAGTGTTTCTGAAGGAACTTCGATCCGGGTCATTATTTTATCCTCTTGTCCTCTTATCTCTATTTAGTTTTGTATCAACCATTGTTGCGAACATGGACAAGCACCCAAATAGTACAGCACATTTGGTTCATCGGGCGATTGGAACGCCAGATCTTCCAGGATGAATCTTGCCTCCTCTAATTTGCCATCCGTGAGCAGGCGCATTGACCTCTAGAATTCAGCATCGAAATATTCATCTTTTTCCAGGGGGCTCCATTCGATAGTTATGATGTCATTCTGTATATGCAGTATGATATTCTCCCCTGAAACCCCGTAATTTTTCAAGAGATGATCATACATAGCATCTTTAAATGCCCTGCTTTTTATGTCTCTTTTGTCTTCGGGAAGAGAAGAGATATCGATGTCGCTTGCTTTTATGACCAAGATGATTCTATTGTTGCTAATTGGATTTCTGTCATTATAGTTTCTGGGTTATAAAAGGGAGGTGAGTATGCCCTTTATGTTATGGTATGAATAGAAAAAAACCATTAAATATTGTGCATAAACCCGGCTTATTATCAGGATATGCGTACTTATCATCAGCTATCCGATTGCTCCTTGAATCGAATCAGACCCCTGATAACCTCAGGAATTGATTTTTCTTTGCTTGTGCGATGATTCATTAACCACTCCCAATCAGATTCATAAATTCTAATTGGGATTGTTTTTGGCATATTTCTTTGCCTCGTTCATTTTTTCTTTTGCCCTGATAGTAAGGTTCTGCATTATGAATTGGTCTGATTCTATTTCGGGCAATAATTCTGCTAAATCCTCAACAGGAGCGTCAATTATTATTTCATTGTATTTATTTATTATATCTTCTTCAGTTACCATTTTATCTTACCCTGTGTCTTGTTGGTTATAATTGTAACAATTACTACTATGTTACAATAT
>JBGOYM010000058.1:0-10040 GCA_041479675.1 Candidatus Methanoperedens sp. | reverse complement strand
GATTTCGTCTGGCTGTACTTTTATGCCCATTTCTGAAAAACGGGCTTCTATCTTTGTTGCTATGTCACTCATATTTTTCCTCAAGCCTCTTGTTTGATCTGTTAGTTGAGAGGCAATAACACCGTTTCACCTGCGAGCACATAAAGGTTATCAGAGCGGTGTGAAAGTGATCTACCAAAGTTAGATAAGATAACATTTCCATTAATTGACAGAAGCGTATGAGAAATTATCCTTTCATAAAGGAAAAGATCACGGAATTCATTTGCCGGAAAGTGCAGGAAGCAGGGGCAAGCGGCGCTATCATCGGGTTAAGCGGCGGCATAGACTCCGCGCTCACCGCATATCTTGCTGTCGAAGCGCTCGGCGCAGATAAAGTCCTGGGTCTGCTCCTTCCCGAAAAAGGCATCACATCTAAACAGGATATTGATGATGCCAGAGAAGTGGCAGATATTCTGCGCATTGAACATAAGGTCATTGATATCTCAAAAGTCTTAAGCTCTTTTTCATCTGTTATCCCTGATTATGATAAAAATAATTTTCTTGCGAGCGGGAACCTGAAGGCGCGCACGCGCATGTGCATCCTGTATTACCATGCCAACCTCATGCGCCGCATGGTCGTGGGGACAGGGAATAAGACCGAACTGCTCATGGGGTATTTCACAAAATACGGTGACGGCGGGGTGGATATTGAACCCATTGGAGGTCTTTATAAAACACAGGTACGCGGTCTTGCGCGGCATATGGGCGTACCCGCCCGCATCATCGATAAAACACCCACAGCAGGTCTATGGCCAGGGCAGACTGATGAGGGAGAACTGGGCGTCACCTATGAGGTCGCTGATAAGATACTTGCAATGCTTGTAGATGAGAAAAAAGAGATCTCTAAGGTCAAAAATATGTTTCCTGCCCCGCAGGTTGACAGACTTGCCTCGCTGCTTAAGGCTAACGAGCACAAGAGGATCCCTCCTGATGCTCCTGAAATCTAACAAGCGGTTTTGACAGGTGTCTTCTTGCAGAGGGAGGTACTTCATAGAACCCGGTTGAAATATTCCTCTTTATTGATTCAATAACCTGTTCTTTCGCTGTTGCCCCGCATTTCTCGCATCTGTAACCCTGTTGGCGTCCCATGGACTTCATGCGCTTTGCGCAGCATAGCGGGTTTTTACTCTCATGCCGGTTCAGAGCTGTGAGTTTGAGTTTTTCAAGGTTCAGCGTCCCTTCTTTAACGCTCCCATAAACTGTAACCTCATCCCCTACTCGAAGCTGCCTTATGATACTTCGAAAACCTTTCGTAGGCTCAAATGCCGCGCATTCAATTGCTGATGTGCCGTCCCATATTTCCAAAATAACATGTCCTCCCTCCATCATTCTTGGGGGCTTCGTGACCGTTCCTTCCAGTATGTACGAGCGAAAGTCCAGTACTTCGCTAATTTTTGCTTTCATCAGATGCATATCTGTATTCTGGTTGGTCATGTAAACGACATATCGCTCCAACGGCTCGCTTTTTATCAAAGAAAAAGCATGTCGTATCGCAAGCTCGCTCTTTCCCCTTATGCCAAAGAGGATAGGATCAGGTGAGTGAGGCGCGAACACGATACGTTTGCTCTCATGATCCACCGTGTCCCACGTATCAGGCTGCGCTGCGGCTTTCCAAACAGAATCCTCCTCTATTAGCCGGGGCGTGCCCCACCGCTTTTTTTCCCTGTAAGCGATAAGCTCATACGTGAGATCAGGAAGACCTGTGAGAGCAAATCCCGCGGCAGCGAGAGCGCCGATAAGACCTCTCCCATTCTTGAAACCTTTATGGCTTATCCCGTAACGTAAAAGCAATTCCTCTGCTTCGCGGATCTCAAGCACATCCCGGACAGCTCTCAGAGAAAAACGTGCAAGGTCTTTTTTCATGCCCTCTGATGACTCCTCAATAAAGACCACTCCAGGATTGGTGTTTTGAGCGGAAAATACGGCCATCTCTTCAATTGTATCAATAACTATTTTCTTGATGGGTCCTGCATCCTCGCTTCTTTTCATATCGATAGGAATTGCAAGAGCTGCGTTCCCTCGTGTCTTATATATTATATTAGGGTTCAGGCGGATAAGCAGTGGATATCCTTTAACCCTGCCGAACGCCTTGAGTTTCTCGATAAGCACGGCTGCAATGTATGTCGTGCACATTCCTTCCTTTGAATCCGTGTCATCAAGCCCTATTATCATTTGCTTCCCACTCTTATTCATTCGGATAATAAACCTTGGCAGCTTCATGAAGCATAAGTATTTATATAGGAATAAGAACTATCAAATTTAATGAATAAGGAACTGCTTATCAATCAGGTTGTCTCAATATTAAGCAAAGCGGGGTTTATTATTTCTGACCGCTGCGATACCCGCCCGAGAAGTTTTGACCTTGCTGTGCGTCGGGATGACTTACTGCTGTTGATCAAAGTACTGTTTAACATCGACGGTCTGAATGAAGAGACAGCCAATGAGATGTGCTTCCTCTCAAAACACCTGAACGGGAACCCTATTGTCATCGGCGAAAAGACCAGAGACCACTCACTTGAACCAGGTGTGGTCTATCTCAGATACGGAGTCCCTGCGGTGGATATAAACACATTGAATGATTATTTTACAGAGAACATACCGCCCCTTGTCTATGCCGAACACGGAGGGTTGTATGTAAGTATCGATGGGAGCATCCTGAAAGAAGAACGCATCAGGAAAAACATCTCCCTCGGCTCCCTTGCATCCTCACTTGGCGTATCAAGAAGGACGATAAGCAAGTACGAGGAAGGAGAAATGGCCGCAAGCGTTGATGTTGCCCTCAAGCTTGAAGAGCACCTTAACAAAGGATTTGCAGTAGCTGTTAACCTGTTTGAAAAAAGGGATCCTCATACCCCGAAACATGAACACGTTGAAAAAAGCTCATTGAACATTCTTTCAGTCCTGAAAGACATGGGATTCGACGTCCTCCCGACTTCGCAGGCGCCGTTTGATGCGGTATCTATTTTGACAAATCGCAGGGATGAAAATGCAAAGATACTAACTGGTGTTGGCGAATTCACGACAACGATGGTCAAGAAAGCACATCTTATGAGCAGCATTTCCGAGGTCGCGCTCACACAGTCGCTTTTGATAATACGAGGCGCAAGTAAGACCAGGAATATTGAACGGACTGTTGTGGTGGAAGATAAGGAACTGAAAAAATACAGCGACAAGGACGACCTTATGAACCTTATTCAGGAAAGGGGTCGCAGAGTCGTTGTTTCATAAGGATGAAAAACGTAAATCATGGAAGGAGAAGGCATTATGCACATAAATGAAGAGTCCGCGAAAGTGCATCCGGGCGCTGCTATCTACATACCGCCCCGTTCCAGGCAGTTCATATTCAATACCGGCAAAACCGACTTGATATTCCTGTGCATCGTGGACCCGGCATGGCAACGTGAAGATGAAGAGATAATTTAAGATACCATGCACCACGCTCTCCGTTTTTACAGCGCAAACCAGGAGCTTGTAATAAGGCTGTACATGTTTGGTGGCAGGTTCACGCGACTGCCACTCGTTGATGAGATATGCAGGGGCTGAATTATTTTCCTACCGCCTTCATAAACCTCTCTTTTATCTCCCTTGCTGAAAGCGGTATCTCTTTGCATATTGCATTGACAGGCTTTACGATGGTGTGAATGAATGCAGCCCTCTGCTTCAAAGCGTTCCTTAATTCCTCGCATTTATGAACTTTTCGAGTATCCATTATCCCATTTGCTCTTGCCAGAAGTTCAAGGTCTATCTGACTGCTCGTGCAGGTCTCCTGGTTGCCTGTTGAACCGCAGGCTGCGTTATCCACTGCAATAATGGTCAGATTCTCTGGTTTGTAAGTGCCGATGCTGGCAAGGACATTTGGATTCATGAGAATGCTCCCATCGCCATCTATGACATATATGTGCCTGTCCTGCGAAAGTGCAAGTCCGAGACCTATTGACGAAACAAGCCCCATTGAACCTGTCATGTAAAAATTAAGTTCCCTGTCCTTTATCTCGTAAAGCTCTTTTGAAGGGACACCGAGGTTAGAAACAATGATGTCGTCATCCGAACAAGCCGCAAGCATCTTGATCGCTTCATAGCGCGTCATTTCAGGTTTTTTGATCTCTGACTTTAACTCAAAATGGGTCATCCTTGGGTTTATCTCATGTGGAACAGGGTTATCGCAGCATGAACCTTCCCATATCGCAGGTGACATCAATACAACATGCGGGCAGGCATTATTATAAGAATCCTTTATTGCGGTATCAATATTGCCAAGCTCGTCCTTTGATCCTATGATGGTATATCTTATGCCAGCTGCGTCCAGTATCGCAGGCAACCGTTCTCCGAGCTGCCACTGCGCTTCGATCGCCTCTTTATAAACACCGCGCCAGCTTGCAAGCACGGGCAGAGGGATATCGTAGGTGAGGTTCAGGGATCCGAGTGCATTTATCATGTTGCCGATGCCTGTGCTCTGGATCACCATTACAGGGCGTTTGCCGCCAAGATAAAGACCTGCGCATATCCCCACACCATTCTCTTCACGGGTCAACGGAATGGTCTGAATATTCTTCTCTATTAAGGGCAGCAGACCTTTTATCCTGTCACAAGGAAGTGTGGCTGCAAGATCTATCCTGTTTTTCTTTAGGATCTCAATTACTTTGAGTTCAGGGATTTCCATCAAGCCAATACCTTTCTTTTAATTATCTCTTCAAGCGGGACATTGGCATTTTCAGCGAACGATTCAGGCTCAATTTTGTGTAACGAATAATCCTGTTCAAGCCGCCTCACCCCTCCCCCTGTTATGTTCAATAAAATATGGTCTTCAGAATCAACTTTATGGTCATTCACAGCCTCAATAAGCGACGCAACAGCCACTGCTGCAGGCGGGAAGATATCTATTCCTTCATATCGCTCGAACAACTGCTGTGCCTTTTTTGTCTCGCCGTTTGAAATCCCGTACATTGTTCCACGTGTCGAGATCAAAGCATCATATACGCCGCCAGGCACGGAATAGGGCGGCTCACGATTGGACAGGATATCGGCATACATCTCGTGGATCAGTTTTTTTGGGTCGGGCATATCGATGTCCTTTATTATTTCGCGCCTCCCGGCATTCCAGGCATTGAACATGGGCGCAAACGGCAGATTCTGGGAAAGATGAAGCTGCGGCAGCCCATTTCCAAAGTTTCCATCTTCGCGCAAGCGAAGCGATGCTTCCCACGCTGCTATGCCGCCAGTTCCGCTGCCTATAGCCTGGAAATAATGGTCAGGCATGCGCTTCATTGTTACAGCGGCATCAAGCATCACTGTCCCCATTCCGTCCCTTCGTGCCACGTTCCTCGCTCCGCCTTCAGCCACCATGCCAGGAAGAGCTGCTATTCGCTCTGCAAGATGTATGGAATCAGTATAATCGCAGTTCTTACCCAGTTGTATAATATGTATGGATTCTGAGGGCTCTTCGGGTAGCCACATCCTTGGCATTCCGGTTGAAGGCACCACGATATAAACATTCACTCCTGTCATGGCTGACACGTGGGAAAACGCACGTGCCGTGTTCCCCGCAGAAGCCAGTACAAGCGAATTGTATCCACCCTTTATCTTCTGTACCGTCGGAAATGCTTCGAGTTCTTTGAAACTGCAAGTCTTTATATTAGCGCCTTTCTCAGGCCAGTATCCATTAAAAGAGATGAACAGGTTATTAAGCCCCAGTTCTGCGGAAAGTTCCATGCTCCTGTAAGTAACAGGTCCAGAATCTGTGGTCATTATCTCATGTATCGGCAGCCAGTCGTGAAACTTTCCCATTCCAGGGGCGTCCTTTAACACGATGCGTTTATTAGCGTAATCCGTTCGGAGAAGACCACTGTCATTTGGACATTTCAACCTGTCCTCATTATAAATATTTGCGCAGCCGGCGCATACAAGACGATATTTTCCGCCACCTGATCTAGTTCCATATATCATGATCAACGGTTTGATTTTGCGTATATATGCTTTTCCTTTTTGGGATTTTTTCTTTCCGGAATAGGCCATTAATCTATTTCAAAAATACTTTTGTACATTTAATTATTGACGATTTACTATTTATCAATATCTCGGACATCTCGCCCTTGCCAGAATAACAGATATCCCCTTCTTTGCAAGCTTCTCTTTTAATATTTTATTAAAATCAATATCATTATGAATGTTAACTATTTCTGTATCCCTGATGTAAGACCTGACAAGCCCCGTAAGGTCAGGAACTCTCTGCCCTCCCGTCATTGCTGCCACCTCGTTCTGCAGCACTATTACGACCACTTCATGCTTATTGTGGACTGCATCGATCAGTCCTGCGACCCCAGAATGCGCAAGTCCGAAATCCCCCACTATCGCAATGCCCTTCCTGTTGAAACCGCATGCTGTACTCACAGATGAACCAAGCGAGAACGCCGCGTCAAGAAGGCACAGCGGAGGCGCAGATGTAAGTATGGAACAGCCAAGGTCACCTGCGACCGGGACGCCAAGCTCTTTTATAGCATCATAAAGGGGAAGATATGGGCAGTCCTCACAAACCGGACGTGTGCCCCTTTCCGCGATCACCTGCGGCGTTATGGTGCGCTCAATTCTTTCCTCGTTGAATTTTTCAATAGCTTTCCGGATATCCCCTGCTTCGACAGGTCCGAAAGGCATATGCCCTGTGAGTTTCCCCAGTACATGATTCGAGATCTGTCTTTCGATAACAGGTTCCGTTTCTTCGATGAAAAGGACGCGCTCATGCTCGTTCATGAAACGGTTAACAAGGGCAAGAGGTAAGGGATTAACTACACCAAGAGAAAGATGAGATACATTTTCCGGGATGATGGATTCAACAAGCACGGACGGAAAACCCGATGAGATTATACCATTCTTGCCTCTCTTTTTATAATCGTTAAGCTCTGAGCTTTCAGCATACCCGCACATCTTTGGGTATGATTCCCTGTGAAACCGCTGGTGCTTGCCAAGCATGGTAAGATGCCATATTTTCTTATCAAATGATGCAGATGATGAGGATCTTGTTTTTCTCTTAACACTGCCCTCGCTTTGCAGAAGCCTGTCCGTGAGCCTGATTATTACAGGCGCGCTGACGTTCTCTGACAACAGAAATGCCTCCCTGACGCATAGATAAGCAGTTTGCGGCGTCGAGGGGTCAAATACAGGAACTTCAGCTAAAAGCCCATAAAACCGCGAATCCATTTCGTTCTGGGATTTCTGCGCCCCAGGGTCGTCGCCTGCCAGTATCACCACGCCCGCGCCTGTGGTATGCGTTGGCGATGTCACAAGCGGATCTGCGAGGATATTCATCCCCACATGTTTTGTAATCACGGCGCTCCGCTCTCCGCATACCGACGAACCCAGCGCGATTTCAAGTGCAACCTTCTCATTCACAGACCACTCGTGCCTGATTAAGTTCCTGGACTTAAGTCCGGGGTCTTTGAGAGCTTCCATGAGCTCGGTTATCGGATAACCGGGTACTCCGGTTACTATTTTAACCCCGCTGTCGATAAGCCCGTAAGCTACAGCGTCAAAGCCTTTCATAAAGCGACACCTTGATTTATTAACAATAGAAAAAATAAAAATTTCTTACGTATCATGTCTTAATTCAAACACCAAATATTTTATTTATTTTTGCTTTCCATTCGTCTTCGAAAATTACTTGAAACTCTATCCTCTGGTCAAATTCTGTGTTCAACTCAGTCCAATTTTTTTGTATTCCTATTTTATTACAAAATTCAAAGATATTCTTTTTGTAATCGGTGTCCTCATTTTTTAGATGCCAACCCTTTGTTTCAATGACGAATATTTTACTATAATCATCCTTTACATTACTATCTATCTCAGATAAAATAAAATCTGGATAAATTTTATTTTTCTTCCACCCCTGCAAATAGTAGTCTATTCTTGATAAGTTTCTATACCACCATAAAAGTTTTTCTTGCTCATCAAGATAAAGTGCTACCGCCTTCTCAGCGTCATTAAATTTTTCTTCCTCCACAAACTCAAATAAACTTCTCTGTAAAGGAGTATAGTCATTTCTTACAAGAGGTTTTGAATTTTTCTTTACCTTGATTCTGCTTGGTAATTCATATCCACCTTTACCATGAAGTAAGAAAAAGAACATAGTTTTTTTAAATATTTGATCTCTGAAAACCGACTCCCCCAGTCTATCTCGTTCCTTTTCAAGATGCTTTCTTAATTCATCAATAATAAAAACAAGATTATTGGCTAATATTTGTTCATCATACTTTTTAAGAAATATATCAATTACTTTTTTAGCAATATCGAATGCTACCCATGGATTTGGCACAAGATCTAAAATCTGTCGTGTTATAAAAACATTATCAATTTCCAATCCCCCTTCGCCAAAAATTATTTCTTTTGTTTCAATTAATTTCTTTGTATCTACACTGATTCCTATTGTAACATTTTCTTCTTTAGCCTTTATCTCAGAAAGTGAAATGTTCATCAATCCATCAAAATTAACCATGCTCCAATTGATTCTACTTAGTATGTCCATTTCATAATTAATATCCCGCCAACCTCTATTTTCCTGAATTACGAATTTGGGGAGATATATTTTTCCTTCAAACTTTTTAAATTTGTCTCTATAACCTACAATTCTTTCTTTTGTAGCATCCACCATTTCGGATTCGCCTTCTTCAACTACAACTTTGCCAGCCAAATCCCCAAGTCCTTCCCCTTCAAATCCTTTTCTTATATTTTCTAAGATTTCTTTTGCCCGTGGTCTAAAACAGAAAACGTAACTCTCATCAAGTTCCTTAACTTTAGTTTTTCTTGCTTTTGGCTGCCTTAAAATCCGTCCAACCAATTGAGTAATACTGAGCTCTGAACCCGGATTATTCAAAATTGTGAGAATGTAAGCAAATGCACAATCCCACCCTTCCTGTAAAGCGTGTTTAGTGATTATATAACGGATATGACAATCTTTAGCTAAAAGCTCAATTCCTTCAATATCATCTTTTTCGCTGCTTTTTATTGCTATCTGCTCAATTGGGATACCGCATTGTTTGATTAAATAATCTTTAACATCCTCAGCATGAATGTATCTTGTACCTTTTTGATCTTTACCGGTTCGTTCGACCTGCACAAGACAGATTGGGCGGATAAATTCACCTGTATTAGCCTCATATTCTTTAGCCTTTTGTTCCAGAAAATTTCTTTTTTCTACGCTTGCAAGCATTGTATTTTGCCAGTCGAGTTCTGCTTTATTAGTAATATGTAAATCAAGTTTTATCATCTCCTCCTGATTAAGTTCCTGTCCGCTGATATTAACTAAATTATTACTGTTTTGAGGCGGAGTGGCTGATAATTCAACAACTATGGAGGGGTTAAAATCCCGGATTGTTTTTTGTGCAATTTCGCTGTAGGCTTTATGTCCTTCGTCAATAATTATTATGGGTTTTAAAATCCTCAGTGTATTCCCAAGAGATGTTTTTACAATTTTTCCGAAAAATCCAATTTCATCGCCAAAATAATGTAAATTGGGAAATTGTTTCAGGAGTTTCTCATTTCCCGCCCTGTCATCTTCCTGTGGGAAAAAGTCCGCAAAACTCCCGCTGTCTTTGAATACCTTTAACACTTCTTTATTCTGCCTGCTTGCGGACGGTAACATCAAAAGCATTACAACAAGATTTTCTTTTATATCTAAAGCGCTGAACTTATCAGTTTTTTCCAGAATTGCTGTTCTGCCGCCGCTTGATATATCTAACACCTGGCGATATGGATGCTCTCGATTTTTTAAGTTGGCAAGAGTCTGTCTGTAAATTTGAGTAGTTGGAACAATCCATAGAACGATTCCTGTTTGTTTTTTAAGATAGATCTTATTGATCAAGTCTATTGTATGGCAGGCAAGTACCGTTTTACCGCCTCCCGTAGGAATCTTAATATAAAAATCTGCCAGTTCTTCGCCCAAGCCATTTTTTTTAGAATAATATGCTTTACCAATGACTTTTTCCCATGCTTTCAATGGAAAGTTGATAGAGAGT
>JBGOYM010000057.1:0-10052 GCA_041479675.1 Candidatus Methanoperedens sp. | reverse complement strand
GTTTGCCATATTATTTCACCTTTAATGATTTCCTTATCTTAATTAGTTTTTTATCGTAACTTTCAACAGCGAGCTTTAGCACGAAAGGCAGTTTTTCGATCGAAAAATCCGACTCTCTTGCGATATTTTCAAGTAAATGAACATTTATTTCCTTGTTCTGCGCCCTTTCAACCCTGATTGCCTCGATGACCGCCACGGTCATTATAAATCCCTTCACAAAATCAAATGTCGGTGTCACACTGCCATTCTCAATTCGCGAAATGGATTCACGCCTTAAGTCCATTATATGTCCGAGTTCTTCCTGAGATATGCCGTATCTCATCCGGTATTCCCTTATTACACCCCCAGGCTCATGGCTGAGTACGATCTCGCCCGCAATGTCTCTCTCGAACGATGCAAGCCATTCAGGTGTGTACAGGAGCCTCTTCAGGTTCGTCTTCAAGTCAGCCTCTAATCAGATGTTATATAATATGTCACATCTATTGTGATACTATATTCAAAAACCTGTTATTTAAATGTTTCTTTTCAAAAAGAATTGCATATATATATTTTCATTTAAGACTTTTCATACGAAACAGACCTTTTCACTCGTTAGTTATTTATACTGGGCATATAATGGTAAAGCAGTGGACTGATATCTAAAATTATAATATTCAGTGAATAATAAGATGAAAGCGACTCTAGTCCGTTTCTTTTTTTAAGGCAACCAGTGCACGACAGCGTACTTAATGTAAACCATGACTACCGCTACCTGCGGATGGGATATTATGTATCTGCGCATGCTGAAACCTATGGGGTAGAAGTCTCACCAAGTTGTACAGAAATAATGGATGCATACCGGAACCCGCTCCTGATAGAAAAGGCAAAAATGAACGGTTTGCTCACGAACGGTTACAGGCTAATAACAAAGTCCAGGGATGAACTCTGTGCCCCAGCCATGCTATTTGCGGTAAATCCGTTTACCAACAACTCCATGAAGATAGTAAGATCAAGCTCTAAACTCCCTGAAATCATAAAAAAAATGAGCATGAATGCACGTTTCCCAGTATCACTGCACCCGGTGTCAGGGGAAGTGCATGAAATTGTTCAGATGTTCGGTGAATCGACAGATGATGAAACATCGGAGTTCACTAGTAAATTCTATAAGATATTTAACATTCCGATATGCAAATTAATAGTACAGATAGATGACGGGAATGTAATATTAAATCATTGTGAACCTGCAACAAAAAAAGAAGTGGAATGGGATGTGGTTCGCGAAAAAGTGCATGAATTAAGGAAGTTGATTTAATTTTTATGAAGATTGCATGTTTTGTTGAAGCTTATAACTTCAATGGCAAATCAGAACGTGGCGCTCTTTCGAAATTTAGATCAACCGCAGAATCTATCGGGCACTCATTTGATTTTATCTTTAAAGATGAAATTTCAAAGATACCTGAGTACGACGCTTTGTTCATAAGAGCCACAACAGATCCTAACAATTCAGCATATATTGCCTCCAGGCTTGCCGAACAACATGGGTTGAAGGTAATAGACGACTCGCGTTCCATCAGGACATGTTCGAACAAGGCTATACTTCATGACCTGTTCATAAAAAACAATATACCATCTCCCAAGTCTATCCTTTTCACAGGGGAAGATAATGCTATTGACGAACTATTCGATATACTTGGGACACCTGTTATTATAAAATCACCCTATACACGTTTTTCCTCCCATGTTGAGAAAGCACATAACAGGGAAGAATTTATCGAGATCTCAAAACGATTCCTTCGAAAATCGAAAGTTGTCATATTACAGGAATACATACGATCGGATTTTGACTGGCGCGTAGGGGTACTGCGCAGTGAGATACTTTATCTGTGTAAATATTGCATCCCGGAAGGAGGTTGGAAGGTAAGATCAAAGATAAATGGAAAGAACGTATGGGGCGATACGATCGCAGTATCCAGGGATTCCATACCCACGGAATTAAAAGATATATGCATAGGACTTTCAAAATGTGTGGGTGAAGGATTGTACGGGCTTGACGTCAAGGAAACAAAAGATGGATTCAGGGTCATAGAGATCAATGACAACCCCAGTATATACGACGGTTATGAAGATGCGATAGACAGGGACATATACGAGAAGATTATCAAAGCGCTTGCATCATAATTTTTTGATAAAACGCAGCGCATCGTCCCCATTCTTGTAATATTTCTCAATTTTGCGTATCACAGAAAAGCCGTTTAAGGTATATAAATTCCGGGCTGCAATATTATTAACACCCGCTTCAAGAGTTAAGTTCCTGTATCCCATCTTTGCCAATAAATTTTCGCTTTGATCAATTAGTAAACTCCCGATGCCTTTGCGCCTGTATGATGGCTGCACGTTCAGGGAATATATCCTGGCATTTGAGATGTGCTTTCTTAACAGGATAATAATAGAACCAACAATATTGCCTTCAAGTGATGCAACAAGGACAAGAGATCTTGCCTTGAGGAGAAGATATTTGATCTGCCTTTTATGAAACGTTTCTTCTTTAAAACAGATTTTCTCAAGTTCCAGAATGGCGGGCAGGTCCTCTTTTTTAGCAGGACGAATGCGCGGTTTCAGGGAACTGCCACGCGCGACCTTACGCATTCCTGTACCTGCTTTACGATTTCAGGATAATCCCCGAAGACAAAACCAAGATCCACAGTACCCACCACGTCCACAACACCGATGGCAGCGATCCCATAACCTTCTTTATTCCTTATTGGGACTACAACGACAGGTATTCCGGTGTATTTGCCACTTGTTGGGATTTTTCGTATGAGCTTATTCTCTTTTAAGACCTGTTCCAATACCGGACCTGTATAATCGGTATCAAGGATTTTACCCTTCTCTATCCTCACACCTTTGTTATTAAGGCTTCTCATAGTAACAGGAAGACCTAACAGTTCGTGTACTGCAAGTGCAAAAGGAGCAATGTCCTCGCTTTGCGAATCTGCAGAAATCTGTATGTTCGTGAAATTCATAATTAAACGATAGGCGTACCTTCTTTTCTTGTCAATTCCTTGAACTCTGCCATTAATTTCCTCGTTATCTGACCGGGTTTGCCGTCACCGATGATGCGTCCGTCAACTTTTGTCACTGGGGCTATCTCTGCCGCTGTACCTGTTACAAAAACCTCATCTGCCGTGTAGATATCGAACAGACCCATATTTGTCTCTGATACCGGTATCCTGTCTTTTATTGCAAGCTCTATGGCAGCTGCTCTTGTTATCCCGCGGAGGTTATTGAGTGTGGGCGGCGTCAGTATCATTCCGTTCTTAACAACAAATATGTTGTCGCCTGAACCTTCTGATACATTGCCGTGGACATCGATCATTATAGCCTCGTCTCCGCCTTTAACGTTCGCCTCGATCTTTGCAAGAATGTTGTTCAGGTAATTCAGCGATTTGATATTGGGGGGAAGAGCCTCTGGAGCATTTCTTCTTATGCCCACAGTGACCGCAGTCAGACCTTTCTCGTACAGGTCGCCGTACATGGCGCCCCATTCCTGAGTAATGATGAAGACATTGGGGAACGGGCATTTCCTGGGGTCAAGACCCAGGTCGCCGTCACCCCTTGTAACGATGGGTCGTATATAAGCATCCTTCAACCCGTTCCTCTTCAGGGTCTCTATGATGGCTTTTTTCATCTCTTCTTTTGAAAGTGGGATATTAAGGTCTATCGCTTTTGCAGAGTCATACATCCTGTCAAGGTGTCCGTCAAGTCTGAACACTCTTCCATTATATGCTCTTATACCTTCAAAAACGCCATCACCATATAAAAAACCATGGTCATAAACTGAGGTTCTAGCCTCTTGTTTTTGTACAAATTTTCCGTTGAAATAGATTAACTGGTCCATGTAAATCCCAGTTCCTTAAGGAAAACAAACGATATATGTGTTTTGATTGACAGTGCATAAAACATTAGATGTCCCTGAAACATTATTATAATAAAAACACATTTCGTTTTAGAGAGGCGTATTTTTTTAGATTCAACTTTTCTTTGATGGTTAATATTAAAACGTAAGATTTATATTCCATGAATACATTTAAAAGCTGGGTGAAATACTATGAAAAGTCTTTCAGTAAATGTCCTTGATAAATCTGACGAAGAATTCGCTGATACGCTCATTGATTTAGGCTTAAAAAGAAATGTAGCAAAAGTCCTAACATATTTGAAAAACGTTAAAGAAGTTACCTCTAGAGACCTTGAAATGGGTTCTGACCTGCGTCAGCCCGAGGTCAGTATCGCAATGCGTGAACTTGAGGAATTGGGCTGGATCGGGGAGAGGGAAGAGAAGAAACCAGGAAAAGGTAGACCATATAAGATCTATCAGCTCAAGACAAGCATTGAAACAATAATTGAATATCTTGAGAACCAGAAGAAAAAGGAATCACTGGCTATGATGGCAAGCATCAAACGCCTGAAAGAATTAAGCAAATAATCATATGTTCTTCCCCTCTATAAATGGCATATTATGCCTCATCGCGTATTTCCTTGCATCCTCTTTAGAGAGAGCTTTTCCTGTGCAGCCATCAAGCATCTCACATACCACCATCGAAGGGGTTATACCAGACATCAGGGCAAGCTGTATTGAAAGCTCAGTCTGTCCGCGCCGCTCATCAAGAAGACCTGAAGCAGCACGAAGCAAAGCCACATGACCGGGAGACCTGAATTCTCTTCCGAAATCAGGTTTTTCCCCGTTCATCACTTTCTCCACCATCTCTCCGACCTTATTGATCGTAAAAGCCCGGTCGTTATCGGTTATTCCGGTAAAAGTATTCCTGTGGTTTACCCACAAAGAGAAAGATGATCGCGAATCATAGGGAATATCGCCCTTCTTTTCAACCAGCGAGCACAACGAGCTATGGCCGTTCATAGAAACGCTTTTTAAAAGTTCTGACATGAAAGGCAGTCCCAGTCGATCTGCCGCATCTCCATGAACTGCGACACAAATGAGCCCCCCGCCATCGCAGCGCATACGTGCAACATCAGTCGGGGTGGTGTTGAGCGCAGGTATGACCATGTCGGTTTCTCCTTCGCGGTCATCTGCATCGTAAAGGAGTATCATTTTACCATTTCTGAGAGATTCTTTAACTTTTTCAAGGCTCATTATATTACCTCCACTTCAACAGTGCTTCCGTCCCTGAGTTTGAGATATTTCCTCAGGTTTACGGGGGCAATTATTTCTATTATGTCTTCTGGATAGTGTGTACGTTCAGGAACAATAACCGCCCCGTTGATATCCATTATCATGATATTGAAGCAGGAACCTCTGCCAAAAGTCCTGTTCTCTTTTGTGAATCCTGATATCTCAAGATCTGCACTTATTCCTTTTCGGATATCGACACTTGGGGTGTCAAGTTTGACGTTCAGCGTTCCGGGATAAGGTGTAAATCCGAGTTTCTTGATGAACTGCGACCTGTATCCTTCGAGTGAAATGTAGTACTGCCCTTCTCCCAGCCCTGTAATTACCTTTCCAGTCAGGAATTTTTTATGCCCATTCCCAAAGATAATTTGATAGTCATTACGCTCTTTCTGCAGTGCTTCAAGTCCGTTCTTTGTTATGCTTACAAGCTGTCCGCTATGCACTATCTGCCGTTTTATGTGCATTTCATCTTCAAGGATTTTAAGTTTTCTTGCTGCAGTCTGGGGGCTTGTATCCATATGGGATGCAAATTCCACAGAAGAGATTTCCAGAGGCTTATTGTGCGCTCCCAACAGTGCGAGTTTTTTTAGATAATTTATATCCATAAGACCACTCATTTTTGAGTTGCATCTCAAAGATGAGTTTATATGGGTATAAAGCTTTTCATAAGGCAGCAGGATATGAACCCAGGATCTTCAGCATCCCGACTTTGTCTTTTATCTTTTCAAGTGTTTCTTTAATGTGCCTGTCCTCGATATGCCCTTTAAGGTCTATATGAAAGAGGTAATCCCCCAGGAATTTTTTTGTGGGGCGGGATTCTATCTTGGTAAGGTCGATATTTTTGTTCGCGAATTCCTCCAGGATCTCAAATAACGCGCCAGGTCTGTTCTTTTGAAGATATATGATGATAGAGGTCTTGTCATTGCCTGTTGGTTCCGGGATATCATTTCCGATAACGATGAACCTAGTATAGTTCTCATTCATATCCTGAATGTTTTCATCCAGTATCTTTAATCCGTATCGCTGCGCTGATTCCCTGGATGCTATGGCAGCGATATTCCCGGATCCGGAAGCGAGTTTTGCTGCATGAGAGGTGCTAAGAACGGGACGTAGCTCCACGTTTCTGAAATGACTCTTTATGTACTTCCTGCACTGAGATAAAGCCTGGGGATGGGACATTATGACTTTGATATCGGAAAGCCTTCCTGTCGCAAGGAGGCAATGGTTTATCTGGACGATTACTTCGCCAACTATCTTCAATTGGTGTTCCATCAGGAGATCAAGCGTGAGCGGGATAGACCCTTCAAGAGAATTCTCCACCGGTACAATGCTGCAATCCACTTCATTATGTATGAGTGCTTCCACGGTATCCTGGATGTCATCGTAGTAATGAAGTTCACCCGTCTTGTTCCACTGTTTTGCAGCCTTTTCCGTGTATGAGCCCTCTGGTCCAAATGTCCCGATAATCATCCGTTCTATATATTGATAGGCAGAAGAAATACTTTTTTACCTGATTACAGCCATTTCATTATGAGGGTGTCCCGTTCGTTACATCGGGCAAAGAACCAAAATATTATTCCGGCGCAGACATGATCAGGTGTGAATTTGTCTTTTGCAAACTTTTAAAACAGGTTCACACATATATGACCTGATAGTTTTGAAGTTCAAAGAATATATTCCATTCCTTGGCATGGGGTTCATGCTTCTTCTTGTGCAGTTGATCGCTATTGCTCTCAGTCACAAACCACTTGAGAAAGCGTTTTCAGATCCTAAAGACCCGATCAATGTTGTAGCGTATGTGGCACTAATCCTTGTTTTTACTGGCTTTATTTTCCTTGTAATAAAAATGAATAAAAAGTGGATGATACAGGCTATTATCCTCATAGCAATAGTCTGGACATTATATTATGTCTTTGAAGCGATCTTTGCATCGTTCTTATCTGAAGAAGAAAAAATTGCTTTATCTGTTTTGCTATCAATAGGTCTTGGAGTAGTTCTTTATAAATTCCCAGAGTGGTATGTGATAGACATTGTTGGTGTGATATTGGGGGCCGGCGCAGCCGCAATTTTCGGGATATCCCTTGCCATAATACCCACTCTTCTGCTATTGATTGTTCTGGCGATCTATGATTATATCGCGGTGTACAGGACAAAACATATGGTGGCACTTGCTGAAGGTGTGATGGATCTAAGGCTGCCAATTTTACTTATTATCCCGAAGCACTGGAAGTATTCCTTTCTAAAAGAGAAGTTCGATAAACAGGAGAGAGAGGCTTTCTTTATGGGTCTTGGTGATGCGGTGATGCCTACTCTTCTCGTGGTATCAGCCAATGTCTTTGTACCTGCTGCCTATTATTATGTCCCGTTCGTGGGGTTAATGAATATTCCGGCTATTGGCGCAATTATAGGCACGTTCGTGGGGTTCACGGTGCTGATGGGACTTGTAATTAAAGGCAAACCGCAGGCAGGTCTTCCGTTCCTTAACACAGGGGTTATCCTGGGATATGCAGCCGGCTGCCTGATGGCAGGATCAGCGCTGTTGAACTGAAAATTTTAAATGTACGCAAACGCGGTCATGGTAGAGACCACCGCGTTCTCCATAGCATACACTTGGGCGCGAGGGTACATGCAATATTACCGAAACACGCCAGACAACATCATAAACAACACACACCTTTCCCCTCGTTCAAATTCACCAATTTTCTCATCAAGAAACAGTATTTCATTAGTCAGCAGCCTTATCTTCAACGCCTTAATCCCATATTCCTTCCCCATGCTTTCCCGAAGCAGCGCTTTTTCCTTATCCGAGATATTCTTCGTATCAATATCAGGGCGCTTCAATATCTCACAGACCTTCTTATTAATCTGGCTCCTCAATTCCTCGCGCCTCATGCAGGAATAAGACCGCAGAAACAAGGTCAAATTCAGAATCGAATTTCATGGCGGCTGTGTTCAATGTTTCGATATTCGATCTTATCCCATACTTTCGGGTGCGCATTTGCGCATCATCAAGAAATTTATGTGAAATGTCAATGCCGTGATAGTAGATATTCCCTCTATCCTGTTAATCCTGTCAAAGAACAGGGTAACATTGTTTCTTGTGATAACATCTCTCCATTCAGTCAAGCTGAGATTGATTGACCATTGACTTCATAAATATTACCAGATTATAAATATTGACAGGATAATTAGATTATTGATAGGTGAAACTTCATGACAGAAGCAAAAGTATTGAATGAAATTCGAAGCAATCTCAATTTCCTTAAAGAAAAGATAATCCAGATCGAAATAACTGTAAATGAAATCGATAGCGATGTTCATAGAAAGATCAATCCTATCTATTTAAAGAAACTTGACAAAATTGAAAAAGAAAATAAAAGAGTACATTTCAAAGATATTAAAGAATTCGATAAGCATTTCGGCTTCAGAAGAAAGACCGGGTTCTGCTAATTGCCTGTCGAAAAAAGATATTTGAGATCATCAATAATCCTTACCGTTATAAACATCTCAAATATGAAGATCGTTTTAGAGTGCATGTTGGGAGTTCATTTATATTGACATACCGTGTGATCGAAGAGAGAAAACTGGTTCTATTTCTTGATATTGAGCATCATGACGATGCATATTCATAACAAGATCAGTAAGACCTAAACGAAGTCTGCAATATTCTGTAAACCTCAGCTTGATCCGCCACTGCCCCTCGCCGCTTATTTCAATGCACCTGCGCGTTTAAAGATTTATCGAAAGCGCGCGAATCCGTGAAAATCCGTCAAATCAGTGTCATCCGCGTTCTACGTCGCGGCAAATCGATGTTCATCACGCTGAAACCCTGCGGGTTCTACTACCGAAACCCTGCGGGTTCTCGACTCCGCGCACACGTATGCCCTGTGGGGCATACGTGGACACGCCCTCCAGAGGCGCGACTCTGGAGGCTCGTGACTCTGGGCGCATCATCTGCGATTTTTGATTTCCAAAATGCATAGCCTTGAAATTATAAGATTCTCCCAAATAAAAAAAGCCCATCCCATCAACGCAGGCAAGCCCCCAGCCCACGACCGCGAACTGGCGCCGCAGGGGAGATATTACCATGTTGTCACTTCAGATTTCGTGAAGCGCCGGGACTGTCGAAATATGTATTTGAAGCGATTATTCTGTGGCGCCTGTCCCTGAATTCTCGGCAAGATTCCTTATGTTTCCCTCAGTGTCTCTGAGTCTTTGTGGCTAGATTTTTAGACTGTTTGTTAAAATCCGATAAGCAGTACTCAGGCTCCACCCCTGCGCAAACCACAGGCGCTGCGCAGCCCTCACACCCACCGGCACTTCATCAGAGCCGTAGCAGGCGCCGTTCCTGGAGGCGGTGGGCGCGCTTGCGGTGATGCTGGGTGTATGGATATTGAGGCGCAGAAGATAAGGGTGCTGGATGCACCAAATTTTATTTGAAAAAGTTTATGTTATTTGCGGTAATCTGTTTGTACAGGAGACTGATGGATGGCTCGGATCGAAAAAGAGAACAAGAACCAGAATGATGAACCCTTAGAAAAAAAACTCTGGAAGACAGCCGACAAGCTGCGAAAAAACATGGACGCAGCGGAATACAAGCATATTGTATTGGGCTTAATCTTTCTGAAATACATTTCTGATGCTTTTCTCGAACTTCATCAAAAGCTGAAAGAAGGCAAAGATGTAGATGAAGCCATGGATGCCATCGAAAAGGACAACCCTTCCCTGAGAGGGGTGCTTCCCAAAGTATTTGCACAGGAGAAGTTAGACAAACAGAGCCTTGGCGGTTTGATTGACCTTATAGGCAGCGCCGAATTGGGTACCAGGGAAGCCAAAGGTAAAGACCTCCTGGGCAAGGTATTTGAATACTTCTTAGGTGAATTTG
>JBGOYM010000056.1:0-10290 GCA_041479675.1 Candidatus Methanoperedens sp. | reverse complement strand
TGCTCACGCTCCTATTTTGATTTCGAATCCGATTTTCAAGAAGTCTTATGAGATCCCCTGGTTAAATAATATGAAATTAAAGTATGTTTGGGTTTAGATAATATTCAATTATGGTGGTTAAACGGTCTGCGAAAATCGGTGTTTAAGCATAATAAAAAGTCCTTTGGATAACATAATGCGATGTGTAATTAAGGGAATCGGCGTTCAGGCAAAAGGAAATATATACGAACCAAGTTCGGATATACGATGTTACACGCAATCGGCTTCGGCAAGCAAACTATTTAAAGATTGAAAAATAATCTTAATGGAGGTGTAAAAAATATGGCAAATCTGAAGAAATATTGGATTTTAGCATTGGCGGTAATTTTAATAATCGTTGGCATTGTTTTAAATTCTGTTTATGGGAATATGTTCTCAGCAGGGCAGTTCTCATCAAATTATTTCGCAGCAGGTGATTTTTCCATGGGGATATTTGCAGCTGGAACTTTTGCTATAGGCGTATTTTCAATCGGAATTTTTTCAATTGGCATATTTTCAATAGGCATTTTCTCCATTGGTCTCTTCTCTGTAGGATTGTTCGTTATTGCAAAATATAAAGAAACATTAAAGATAGAGAAGTAAATTTATGGCTGTGTGGGTCCCTTCGCCGACTACGCTCACCATGTTCGCTGCGTATAACAGCGGATAAAAGGCTTCGTTTCACTGAAAGCGATAGGGGGTTAGGTGTATCCATAGGAATATCCTGAAAAATAACAACAATGGCGCTAAAAATGGGGCACGTAAAAAATGTACGAATGCAATTGGGATGACCTGGGTATTAGTCACATCCTGCCATTCATCATGCAATCTATCTATTTTCCTCAATTATTTTAATTTCATCAGTAGTTAATCCGTATAGCGAATACACTTTTTTATTTATGGCATCATCTGTTACTTTTATTTCCTGCTCTATGGCTTCCTTCTTTGCGATCCCTATAAGGAATGGTGCCATAAGCTCCTCGATAGCTCGCCTGTTCTCCTCGCCATTGGTCACAAGGCGCGGGATTTTGAGTTTCTGCAATTGTTCAAGTATGTTGCCACTTCCGAGTTTTCCGGGCGTTGTGTCTTTGAGGCTATACAGGATGAATTTGCGCATGATGTTATCAGGTATGTGGAGGCGCAAAGCACGAGTAATCGAACCCCTCTCTATCTTGCCCTTGCTACTCTTGTATAAGTAGGCGACCTTAAACACCAACCATTCGCCTTCCTCCAGTATCTCAAATGCCTCAAATTTTTCGGCTTTAATTGCGCTTACGGGTTTTCTCCCAAAAGCGTCTTTCAGCACTTCTTTATCGCCTACAGGCAGCGCATCCATAAAATTCCGCAGCAAGACCATGCTGTGAGGGCGCAGGTTGAGGTAATGCAGAAACTCTGAATTGATCTCAGAAAGTTGTTTGTTGAGAGAGAGCATGCGATCAACAAGGACGACAAATTCATCGTGAACAGATTTTTCAGAAGGATTACTGAAGTCGATTGCATGAATGGGAATGTAATTGACATATATATTTTTGAATCTGTAATAATCCCCTCGTATTTTAGCAGATAAATAACTAAAATAAAATTTTACCAATTTAGAGTTTAAAATAGCAGCTAGATATTTATCTGCTTTTGGGATTATGAATCCCGTCATCTCTATAAAATACCCCTTTTCATCATAAGAAAAATTGCATTCGTTCGAAATGTCAGGATATACTATCTTGGGTTTTTCATATTGATCGTAATAATCACATGCTCTCAACCCAAACCAATTTCTATTAGTACCTTTGATGTCGCTCCTTTCCGATAATTCGTTTTTGAATTGACTCAAATATTTTAAAGTATTCGGATATTTATTAATATCTTTATTTTCAGTGAAAATTAGATATTTGCCTTCAAATTGGATATTCCATCTTTTAATATCTCGCCCTCTAATTATCGGTTTAAACAATTCTCTTTCAAAACCATTTTCTCCGACGATAGATTGTATTTTTTCTTCATCAACAATTAGTACCTCGTTCAAACCAGTTTTTATTCCCGAAAGTGGCTCGCCAGCATATTCTTTTAAATGAATCCCTTTTTTGTTGATTTTTTTCCTTAATTCGGCAATCTCAATAGGTTCGAAACTCCAACCATCTTCTCCTAAATCCATTTGCTTTACAAAATAGCTATTTTTCTGAAATACTGGCTCTAACTCTTTGAAATCAAGATTTTCGATTTTGCAAGCTCTTAAAGTATTCTCATTTCTCAATTTTTCATTATTTTCTTTTTGCATTATAATTATACATGGATAAGCAGTAGCATCCTCAAAAACAGGCAAATCTCCAAAATCAATGAATTGCAGAATCTTACAATTTTCGAGAATGAATTTCCTTAAGTTTTTTCCATAATGGGCACGTGTAAATTTATTGGAAACTATAAATGAAAATAAGCCCTGGTTTTTTAATTTTTTAATTGACTGCTCTATGAAATATGCATATAAGTCTGCAGCACTATCAAAAATCGTGAATGTATTCTCAAAATAGTTTTTTTGTCCTGTTATTACTTCTTGCCTAACATAAGGTGGATTCCCTATCACCACATCAAACCCTCTTTCCTCATCAGGCAGCGACTTATCAAACACGTCCGCGAATTCCTCCTCCCAATTGAAAGGTTTCTTTGCGCGCCACTCCTCCCCAAAATACTTCTTAAGTTCCTCCTCCCTTCCGCTAATCAGTGAATTCCCCACCTTGATTGTTTCGCCAAGAATCGGAGGCAGCATCTCCTCAGCTTTCAGCGCTTTGAGCATCAAGTTCACAGCAGCGATCTCAGCAGCCTGGCTGTCCAGGTCAACCCCGTGGATGTTGTTCAAGAGAATACTGGCTTCATATCCCGAATGTTTTCCCTCAAAATTTTCTGTAATCTTCCCGGTCTTCATCATCTCTGCTATACGCGCTTCTATTTCGCGGTTTCGCTCTTCATAATAATTCGCAAAACAATCGTAGGCTTTTATGAGAAATGAACCTGAACCACATGCTGGATCAAGCACCTTTATGTGTGCCACTTCTTCGGGCTTTTTATCTTTCAACAGCGCACCAAGCGTGTTCTTCACGATATAGTCAACCACGTAGGGAGGTGTATAGTATATCCCGCTCTGCTTGCGTGTTTCCTGGCTTGGGCGCAGTTCAAAAGTATTGTCTTCCTTCAGGTAAAGCGTGTTACCCAGATAAGTTTCATAGGTGTTGCCGAGAATGTCAAAATCGAACTTCCTGAACGAATGCAAGGTCATCTCTTCGATTATGCGCGCCAGCACCCCGTCGCTTACCGTAACGCGGTCATAGAAAAGTCCACGCTTGAACAACTCGCCGTTATGTATATCGTTAAACTTGTCGAACAGCGCGCCGTCTGCAAAAAGCGCCTCATAAAGCGGATTATAGCGCGCCGCCGTCTTCCATAATTTCAGTTTTCCCTCAAGGATATTAGGGTCATCGAGAAGCAGGCGATCTTCAGCCCACCTGATAATAATCAACCTGTCTAAAATCCGCTGTACCGCACTTTTAAGCCGTTCAATATCGAAATTCCCTTTTTCATCCTTGAGTACTGAGAAATCAAGCCTTTTTCTTAAAATCTCCCTCCGGGATTCAAAGAATTTCGCCATCTTCGGGTCTTTTTCATACTTTTCATAATTGGGGAACAACTTGCTTAAATCCGGGGGTTTACCTTCATTCAGGAAATTATTCCTGTAGATATCGTTAGCAAGCTCGATGCGCCATTTGTTAAGCAAGTCCAAAAATTCCAAATCAATATCTTGTTTTTCCTCGCGCGCGCCGAGTTTTTCAATCCTTCCAGATTCGACATAGTCTTTTGTAAGATAAAGGAGGTCGTTAAACCTGTCTTTATAATCGAACACCGATTCAAAATTAAGAATCGTTAAGCCAGTCAGAGCATTGAATACCCTGAATTTCTCAAAATTAGTAAGAATTGCCCATTTACAGTTCTTGCTTACAGCATACAGGATTGACTGCCGTTCTTCGAAAGTCCAGTCCCCTTTAATATCCTTACTGTGTGCGATTCCTCCAAAGCGCTTTGCCTCAATAAAAATCACAGGTTTTTTATTGAGTATCAAAGCAACATCAGCAAAACCTGCTCCACGGATGAAATGTTCCCTATCGTATTCATCCGGATTACTTGTATTCCAGCCCAATATTCCGAACAAGCGATCTATATAATCAGCGCGCACATTGGCTTCGCTGATTGCCGCTATCTCTTTATCATTTTTGAATTTCCTGAGGTCACTATAACTTTTCACCAATTTTTCAATTTCTTGTCTTATCCTGTTTGCAGCCTCATTATCCATTGGTAAACATTGCTCCTTACAACCTCATCGCAGGATACTCGATATCTCCTGTGATTAAAAATTTAGCGGTATAAACGAAAAACCCTCATGCACCGCACGTGACTGGCGTGCCTCCAAACTTACTTCATTCCCTGCACCTTTACACTGACCATTGACTCTGCGATCTCCTTCACGACATCGGGAGGAATATTGATCTTCTCAATAAGATCCCTTATACCCGGGTCGTTCATCAGCTCGGGATAATATGATTCGCCAACTATCCTGACATCCCTGAACCCTGCATATTTAATAGCCATGATGTACTCATCCTTTGATATGGCTCCTGCGAGACAGCCGATGTATGCTTCTATTGAATCTTTTATGTTATCGGGAAGCTCTTTTGTCAGTACAATGTCAGAGACCATGAGCCTGCCTCCTGGTTTTAGCACCCTGAATGCCTCTTTGAAGACTCGTTTTTTATCCGGCGCCAGATTGATAACACAGTTCGAGATGACCGCATCTACAGAATTATCAGCAGCAGGAAGATTCTCTATCTCTCCTAGCCTGAACTCGACATTCGTATAATTCCCTTTTCTGGCGTTCTCCCTTGCCTTATCGAGCATCTCTGGAGTCATGTCAATGCCTATGACTTTCCCGCTCTTTCCGACTTTATTTGCAGCAAGGAAGCAATCGAATCCAGGACCAGAGCCCAGATCCATGACTGTCTCACCCTTCTTCAGCGATGCAAGCGCCACCGGGTTTCCGCATCCCAGACCGAGGTTTGCGCCTTCCGGCACGGATGAGAGTTCTTCATCAGTATATCCTATCTTCCTGCTTGTATCATCCGCACTGCTCCCACCGCAGCATGATGACGTGGGGGCACAACATGAGCTATTCGTCTTTGCGATCTTGCCGTATCCTTCCCGAACTACTTTCTTAATTTCACTATGTTTCATCTGATCCCTCCATTATTATTTTTCAAGAATGTCCTTCATCACATGTCCGAGCATGCCCTTCACGATTTCTTCGAGTTTTTCGACCTTTATCAGAGATATGCAGCAAACCACTCCATTTTTTTCCATGCTTATCACAGCCAGTTTATCACCAGAACGAATATTTGCTTTTTCCCTAATATCCTTTGGAAGCACCATCTGCCCCCGCTCATCAACGCTTATTACCGATTCTACCTTGCAGCAGCCCAGTTCAGATGCTGTGCAGCAGGATTTGTTGTCATCTTTTCGTGTCATTTTTGCTCATTCAGTAATATTATTCAGAATATTTAAACTTTTCTGATTTTTCGGAAAATACTGATGATTAGCAAAATGGACATTAACAACGAACTAACACGAACCATACGAACTCCAGTTTAACTATCATATGGTTTATATTTCATCGTAACAATTGGTCAGATGCAAGAATGATCGTACGAAAAAAGGCATCGATAAAACCCAACTCCATCCTTGAAATAAGCTGCGGAGATCACTCCCGACTATACGAAACAAAAGGCAAAGAATGGTCGCTTTTCGTAGGAATAGACATCAACATGAACCTGTGCAAACAGGCAAAAAAGCAGGGACTGGAAATCGTCTGCTGCGATGCCTTCAACCTGCCCTTCAAGCCAAAATCATTCCAGGACGTGTATGTACAGTGCTACACGGCCCTCCTTGAAAAAGATGCTTTCAGCGAGGCGTTCCAGAAGAGCGATTACGATGAGTTCTGCGAGTTCATGGGCAACAAAATCGACTATGCCTGGCAGATCGTGGAGCCGTTCTACGAACTGCTGATGGATTGCAGGCAGGTCAGCGACCACATAATATGCCTGCCATCATGCAATCTTGAGATGAACAAATATCTTGTTAACGCTGTCAGGAATTTGCCCAGCGTTACCATCGATGTTGATGATCCAAAAAACTGGGGCGGAAAGAAAAAAGCCTGCGTGATGTACCTGGACATCGACTGCACCATACACGTATGATTACAAACATTTTTAACAGGCAAAAATAATATTAAGGTCGATGGTTCGAGTCCTTGCAACCGGTACTTTTGATATACTGCATCCAGGGCACCTGCGCTATCTTTCCGAAGCCAGGGCGCTTGGAGATGAACTCTATGTAATAGTGGCGCGCGATTCGATGATCAAGCACAAGCCAAAGCCCATTGTCCCGGAAGCCCAGAGGCTGGCGATGGTGAAGGGACTGCGCATTGTGGATAAGGCGATGCTGGGGAGCGACAGGGATATTTTTGAGCCACTTCGGGAGATAGAACCTGATATCATAGCTCTCGGAAAGAACCAGTTTTTCAATGAAAAAGAACTTCAAGCAAAGTTAAATGCCAGTGGGATAAATGCAAAGGTCATAAGGATACAGTCTTTTGAGCAATGCGAACTGTGCAGCAGCGCGTCGATAATCAAAAAGGTGCTGGAAAGGAATGGGAAATCATAAAACCGCTTCCATCCGTCTCAGTGCTTCCTTGATGCGTTCCTGCGAAGTAGCATAGGATATCCTTATGAAATCATTACCTGCCTCGCCGAAAGCAAACCCCGGTGTGGTCGCAACAAAGGCTTTGTTCAGCAGCAGTTCAGCTACTTTCTCCCCGCTTCCGTACTCGCTTACATCGGCAAACGCATAGAACGCCCCGTCAGGCATGGCGCATCTTATACCGAGTTTGTTCAATCCCCTTATAAGAAGGTCCCTTCGAGCCCTGAATTCGCGCACCATATCAGTCACGCAAGTCTGGTCGCCCTGCAATGCAGCTATGCCTGCATACTGGACAAAAGAAGTTGCCTGACTCACGGAATGAGAATGAAGTTTGAGCATCTGGTCATATATTTCCTTTGCTGCGCTCACGTATCCCAGCCTCCAGCCTGTCATCGCGTACGCCTTTGAAAAACCGTTAACTGTGATGGTCAGGTCCTGCATCCCATCCATCGAGCCGATGCTTATGTGTTCCTTATCATAGATTATCTTCTCGTATATCTCATCTGATAAGACCAGGATATTCTTATCAACAGCAATATCTGCTATCTCTTTTAAGGTCTCCCTGCCGTAAACTCCGCCTGTGGGATTGCACGGGCTGTTCACCACGATAATTTTTGTCTTTTTTGTAATGTATTCAGCAAGGTTCACAGGTTTAAAGCTTTTATCTGGATCTGAAGGGACCCACACTGTTTTTGCGCCTGTGAGCATCACGCAGGGATCGTATGATACCCAGGCAGGGTCGAACAGGATGGCCTCATCTCCTTCCTGCAGTACGGAAAGCATGACCTCGAATATAGCCTGCTTTGCCCCTGGAGTAACAATTATATTGCCGGCCCTGGCCTCTATATTATTATCGATTTTCAACTTCTGCGCTATCGCCTTTCGAAGTTCAGGGATACCCGGAGATGGAGTGTAGTGTGTCTCACTGCGCGCAAGGGAGGCTTTTGCCGCTTCGATGATATGCCCGGGGGTATTAAAATCCGGCTCGCCGAGGCTGAAACTTATAATATCTTTGCCCTGGCTTTTCAATTCGCTGGCAAGGTTTGATATCCGCAGCGTTGCGGATTCAGTGATCTTTTGAAGCCTTTTTGCTGTCATAAACTATAGCTCACACACTCTTTTCTGATATTTAAGCCATTCTGACAAGGCTATTCTTTTAGCATTTTGATCATTTTTACAGCAGCTTCGACCGCGCGCTTTGCATACTCCACGCGTTCATGGGCGTCAAGCCTGCTCATGCCGGGACCTGAAATACCCAGCGTTACGGGCTTCCCATACTCAAGGGCAAGATCGGCAATTTTGCGCGATGCATGCTGTATCACTATCTCATCATGTTTTGTCGAACCCTGTATAACGCAGCCGATCGTCACAACAGCATCTATACCCTTGTCCTGCGCAAGTTTTTTTACTGCCAGGGGCATATCAAAAACACCAGGCACATATAATACTTTATCAACCGAAGCACCCAGGAAAGCAGCATGTTCTTTTCCGAGTATCTCCATCTGGCTTGTCAAATCACGGTTGAATTCCGAAACAACGAATCCTAGTTTAATTGTCATGTTATTTTCCAAGCACTATTTCAATAATGGAAACGTTCGATGCTCTGTTTTCCGAGACCATTTTTTCCGTGCCTATAGTGATGCCATTTATCTTTGCGTCTGTTAAAAATCTGTTCCGTGAAACTTCAACAGCATCAACCGCCCTTGATATAGCTTTTCCTCTTGCCTTGATGATCACTTCACTTGCGCCGTTGTTGAATTCCTTGACTACAGCAAGAACATAGTTCATTACTGGTTTATTCCCGACATAGACTACGTTATTGTCCGTCATACTGCCACCTCTTTTTATAGATGGATTATAATGCCGCTACTTAAACTTAACGAAATAACTGAAATAACCTTAATGAAGGAAATGCCTCATCCCTGTAAACACAAGCGAAACCCCGAGCTTGTCCGCAGTTGCGATCACTTCTTTATCCCGTATGGAACCGCCCGGCGATACAATGTACCTGATGTGACTCTCTGCCGAGTACACGATGCTATCGTCAAACGGAAAGAAAGCATCGCTTGCCATGACGCATTCGCTCATGATGTTCCTGATGAATTCGTCCTCGCTGACACCGGGTTTCTCCTGTTCGTACAGCAACTTCAGGTTATCCACAGCTTTTGTGGCTGCAAGTTTTCGGATAGCGTCCACGCGATTGGGCTGACCTGCCCCGATAGCAAGTATCTGGAAAAAGCCTTTTTCATATTCCCTAGCTATTACCACGGCATTTGACTTGGTATGCTTGCACGCAGCGAGAGCGAACTGGGCAAGTTTACGTTTTTCTTCAGGGAACGTCGCCTGTGTGACAACGTCCCATTTTTCATACAATCCCCTATTCTTCGACTGAAAAAGCAAACCACCAGAAATGTAATGGTATGTATTCGGAAGAGGTTCTTCTTTATCCAGTGCAAGCTCGAGGATTCGAATGTCCTTGCTCTTGTTTTTCAGGAACAAAAGCGCATCATCATCAAATCCGGGTGCTATTATCAATTCCACGAACCTGCCCTTCAGGAACTCCACGGTCTCAAGGTCAGGTTTTTTGGTCATGCATATAATACTGCCGAACGATGATACCGGGTCTCCGTCCCATGCGCGTGAAAGCGCATCGATCAGCGTTTTCCCGGTTGCGAAGCCGCATGGGTTCGTGTGCTTTACTACGGCTGCAGCAGTCTCATCCCTGTACTCAAGTATAATGTTCAATGCGCTTTCTGCATCAACATAGTTATTATACGATAGCGCTTTTCCGTGTAGCTGTTTTGCGTTCGCTATTGATGGTTCGGTCACGTCAGGCTCTTTATAGAATTTTGCGGTCTGATGCCAGTTCTCTCCGTACCTGAGTGTTCTACCTTCAACGAACAAGAGACGCAGGATATCTTCATTTGCAAGCCTGTCGCTAAGGTATGTGTCAATGGCGCAGTCGTAATCCGCGATCCGCCTGAAAGCTTTCACAGCAAGGCGCTCTTTTGTTTTAAGGTCAATGGCTCCTTTTTCAAGTTCCCTTATTGCCGGGGGATAGTCCATCGGGTCTGTTATTACAGCCACATGGCGATAGTTCTTTGCTGCCGCTCTGACAAGGGCAGGTCCTCCGATGTCGATGTTCTCAATAGCATCATCAAGCGTCGCATTTTTATCTGCGATCGTTCTCTCAAATGGATACAGGTTAACTGCCACGATATCAATATACTCAATACCCTGCTTTTTCGCTTCTTTCGCATGCAGCGGATTGTCCCGGACTGCAAGGATGCCCCCGTGTATTTTGGGGTGAAGCGTCTTTACCCTGCCCTCCATTATTTCGGGGAATTCGGTAACATCGGAAACGTCTTTGACCTTAATTCCGGCTTCTTTAAGAACTCCGGACGTTCCACCAGTAGAAATGATCTCAAAACCAAGCCTTTTCAGGTTTGCTGCAAAATCAATTATGCCGGTCTTATCAGAAAC
>JBGOYM010000055.1:0-10300 GCA_041479675.1 Candidatus Methanoperedens sp. | reverse complement strand
TAGGCTGTCCGATTTTTAGCTCCCTTTTTTGAAGAAAAAACCTCGATGGTTTTTAGCGAATGAGTCAATTGTTGCGTATTTATGAAATTGTAAGTTTATCCAAGAAAATGACGGAGTCTGTTTCTGATCTTTTTTTTAAGTGTATAAAAAATAATATAAGTGAAGAAAGATAGAAACTGGTTTAAGAAAGTTAAAGGTACAAGTGTAAGAAGTCCGTTGCCTTCATCGAAATCAGGGTTTGAATTAATATAAAACTGTAAATGTGGATTTTTAGAGCGTTGCCAAAAAGCATCCTCCTCATCTGTAGCCAGTGTTATCCAGCCTACTTTTCTGATTAAAGGATTTTTTTTCTCAACCATTTTCAAACTGAATTCATCAGCCAGAAGCATCATGAGCTTTTCAACTTCTGAGGGGATGATGCTATTATATCTGGGATATATTTTATAAATATGGGTTGCTAAATTGGCATATACACCTGGATTGATAGGTGAAACCAAAAAGTAAACCTCTTTATTCGGATGAAGTATTTTAAATTTTATTGCCTCCTTCAACCAGAAAGAAATATCGGCATTTTTGTGTCTGTACTCAGGCACTAAGCCTGCTTCTGCTCTGAATATGACTAATTGCTTATTATTGATAAATTTTTCAAAACAATGAACAGCAAAATATCCTACTATTTCTTTTTTACTTTTATTGTAATATATATATATTTTCGTAAAGTTAGCAGGAGAGTTAACTACATAATGGTCAAATTCTTCTTCATTAAGACCTTTAAAAATATGTTTATGCACTTTATATAAAGTTCTGCTAAGCCTTTGCCGTGCCTCGCGTGTTAACTTTAAAGGATAAATTGCTATAGTACTGACTATTTTTGGCATTTATGATACTCCTTAACATCAATGTTAGACTCATTGTTATTGCTATTTACCTCATGGTCAGATCGCCTAACCGCTACATTTCATACAGTAGTTTTTCCAATTAACATAATAACAAGATATCAAGATATTAAATCTGATGCCTCCATTTGTCAACTGGGGAATTTTATCCCGCCGAAAGGAGGGAATTTTTGACCGCCATTGACACCATTCGCATCATGAGATAAGAGTGCATACACGTATGCCAGAACTACGACCTATAAAATCAAACTCACTGGTGTTAATAGGGTATAAAGCCTCTAAAATTCGAAGCATATAGAAGTTTGAACCAACTCATTTTCTTCCTATTTGATAAGTCAACTGTGCGATTGAGTCTTATTCCTCATCCAATTCAATCCCCAATTGCCTGAACGCTTCTTTGATTTTATCCTCATAATCCTGTTCTCCTCTCCATATGTGGGAATCCCTAAGTCGGCATTCTTTAACCTCTTTGTCTGGAACAGCAACCATTCGGTAGAATCTTCGAATAGATTCTTTTAAATTAGCCTCCATCTTCTTTAGTTCTTTTCGGACGTCTTTTTTCTGGTCATCAGAGAGGTTGAGATTTTTATCTTTTTCAATATAATCGTAGGCGATTTTACGCTTCATTGTATTGATAAAACCTGATCTTTCAGATTCCATAGGATAGAGGAAAAATAGCGTATTTATGTTAACCCGTGGGGTCTGTCCTTTAGTTTTCAGAATATTTTTTATTATTTCCTCTCTCAGCCTCTCCCTTCCTGCCAGAAATCCATCCAGCAGCTTCTTCTCCTTGCTCTCTATAGGCAGCGTTTCTGAAACCGCCTGCGCCACACGGTAGAATGCCTCTCCTTTGCCATAACCCGATTCCTGAAGCAGGCTCACCATCTCATCCCGCTTGCTTTTCTCCCAGAGCAGGAGAACGCTGTGAAGAACATCTATCAGTTCAGATGAATTTTTAAAGTATTCTATTTTTCTATCCTGCGGACCCAGAACACTCATGAACTGCTTATCCTTTTTAATAAATCCCTGCCTGCTCCATTCCTTAGCCAGGTCAATGCTGCAGCTCTGGGCGAGTTTTCGCGCCTCATCAAACTGCACTTTCGCCTCGCCGTAATTCCATCGATAGAGAACGTAGAACCGGGTCAGATCGGAAATCTCACCTGCAAAGCCATTATGTAATATCTGATGAATACGTAATCAGTGGCAATTCTCCTTACATCGTCAAGCAGCCTGTCAGCCCTGACTATGCTGCCTTCATCATCCATCACTTTCTCGTATTTACCAAAGACCTCGATGGCAGAACCGATCGCCGCAATGAAGAAGTCAGAGAGATAGGAATAAGGAACATTATCGTAATAAGGCGGGTCTGTGAAGACAGCATCAAAGAAGTTATCGGGATAAAATTAAAATTTTTGAGAACTCTTCAATCAATTTTTATCACCGTATATTTGAGGAAGTTTTGTCCACGCTTCAGGAAATAATACGATGTTATAAAGTTTTTCAGTGAGCATAGGCGATTCATAGTTTCCACCATTTTTATCTTACGTCAAAGGGGAACCCCCTTCCCCGGTGATGCGTAATATCCACTTCTACTCACATGGAAGATCAGAACAGAATCTCCTGACACTCAATTGATCACAATCTTTAGGAATATTTTTCAACACTAGTTGTCCAGATTTTGGGGTGCAGTCAAGAAATGTGGTTAAGACATGCCCAGGACGGGATCCGAACCCGTGACCTCCAGATTTCTCAGGAAGCTTAGCGCCTCATCAAAATATCCCTATGAGTCTGGCGCCCTAACCGACTAGGCCACCTGGGCATAACTCACCCTACATGCAAAGAAGGTATTAAAATATATCGTAATGATGGATTTTCACGGATGATGTGATCTGTGTTTCGTCACGCTCCCCAGTCAGCGAGTAGCAGCGCCAGCATCGCTATCCAGACCGCGATCCTGAGGGCGCGCCCCTTTGTGCTAGTTTTAATTGCCAACAATGAAACAGAGCAATTAAATATTGAAGATAGGGAGTACCTATTGGATATCCTTTCTAAAAGGTTGATAGAAGAAAAGAGAATGGAAATTTCCAAAAGGGTTATAGAAGCTGAAAAGGCTTACAAAGATGGAAAAGTAAAGAAAGGAAAGCTCGATGATCTGTGGAAAGATCTAAATGATTGAACTCATATGGGATGAGAAGTTCAAGCGGATCTTTGATAAAAAAATATTGATAGCGGGGCATGGATTCGAACCATGGATCTACGGGTTATGAGCCCGTCGGGATTTCCTGACTACCCTACCCCGCTGCGGAGTGAAAATAGCAACCCTTTCATGTTAATGAATACTGATAAAGTCTTCGGTGAAAACAATACCGCGTTAAACCGACAGTTTTATTTAAATGAAAGAAATCTTGGTTTCAGGTATTGTTATGATCAAATTGAAAAATATCATAAAATCCAATTTGACCTGACCTCATAATCTATAAACATTTAAAAGATAAAATAAGATCATGCTTTATGCGATAGAGACAGAGGAGATAACCAAACGATTTGATGATATCGTTGCAGTAAATAAGGTGAGCATCTCTGTTAAGCCGGGAGAACTGTTCGGGCTTCTGGGACCGAACGGGGCAGGTAAGACCACTCTTATAAGCATGCTGTCCACAATAGCAGAACCCACATCCGGAAAGGCAAAAGTATGGGGATTTGATGTTGAGAAGGAATCTTCGAAGGTGCGCGAGAACATCGGCATGGTATTCCAGGACACCACTCTTGATGACCGGCTTACAGGCAAGGAGAACCTCGATCTCCACGGCAGGCTCTACGGACTTGACGGGAAAACGCGAAAAAAGAGGATAGAAGAGGTGCTGGCTCTTGTAGAACTCACAGAAAGGGCTGACTCGATCGTCAGGACTTTTTCAGGCGGGATGATGAGACGGCTTGAGATCGCGCGAGGACTGATGCATCATCCCCATGTGCTGTTCCTGGATGAACCCACGCTCGGGCTTGACCCGCAGACAAGGAACCATATCTGGGAATACATAAAGATCCTGAACAAAGTTGAAGGCGTGACCATTGTACTTACAACTCATTACATGGAAGAAGCTGACCACCTCTGCGAAAGGATAGCCATCATTGACCACGGCGATATCGTAGCGCTTGACACTCCAGAAGCATTAAAAGACAGGCTGGGGGGCGACGTGATCACGCTTCAACTTGAAAACCCGGATGACAAATCAAAACTGTGTGATATCTACGATAAAAACGGGTGCGCAAAGATAGTTTCAAAGCAAAATGGAGAAGTCTTCATTACGGTCAAGAACGGGGAACACCAGGTACCTCATGTTCTTTCACTTGCCTCAGGCGCAGGGATATCCATCCTTGCAGTGAGCCTTCGAAAACCCACACTCGACGACGTCTTCCTTCACCATACCGGGCGCGCGATCCGGGACAGGGGCGCAAGCGAGGTAGAGCAGGTGGGATTCAAGATCCGCTCAAGGAGGAAATAACTATGAAAAAAGCAGTCAACAGGGCGCTGCAGACAGTATATACAATGTGGCTGCGGGAGATGCTGCGCTTCTGGCGCTCAAAGTCGCGTATCATAGGATCTCTTGCCACTCCGCTTTTTTTCCTGGTTTTTCTCGGGGCAGGCTTCAGCTCATCTTTCCAGGTCGAGGGGGGGCGTCCTTTTGATCCGTCCTATCTTGCGCCCGGTCTTATAGGCATGGTCGTGTTATTTTCATCCATGATGGGGGGGGTGTCCATTATCTGGGATAGGGAATTCGGTTTCCTCAAAGAGATACTCATTGCGCCTGTGAGCCGCTTCTTTGTAGCGCTCGGGAAAGCTGTGGGAGGTGTAACCACATCAGTTATACAGGGTATTTTGATAATGTGCATCGCCAGGTTAATGGGTATCGAATATCAGTCTTTATCTGGCGTCATAGCCGCGATAGCCGTCATGTTCGTATCAGGCATAGGTTTCATAGGTCTTGGTATCGCGGTCGCTTCCAGGATCGATAGCCATGAGGGTTTCCAGATGGTCATGAGCTTCCTGACAATGCCCCTTGTGCTTCTTAGCGGGGCGTTTTTCCCCATCTCAAAACTGCCTGAATGGATATCGTTTCTCGTGTATGCCAATCCCCTTACCTATGGGGTTGAAGCACTTCGTTATTTCCTTCTTGGAGAATCAATAATCCCTATCTTCAGGAGTATCACGATACTTCTCGCCTTTGCGCTGGCAATGACGTTTCTGGGTGGGAAACTGTTCGGGAAGATGAAGGTGTGACATGATAGTACTGTCGGGCGGAACTGGTACGCCTAAACTGCTGCAGGGCTTGAGGAAGCTTATTCCAGATGAGGAGATCACAGTAATTGTGAATACTGCAGAGGATATTATGATATCAGGGAATCTTGTATCCCCTGATGTCGATACTGTTCTATACCTTTTTTCAGGACAGCTTGATGATGCAAAGTGGTGGGGTGTCAGGAACGACACATTCCATACGCATAATGCTTTAAAAAAAATGGGTATCAACGAAAAGCTCATGATAGGGGATGCTGACCGCGCCGCGCACATATTTCGCTCTGAAATGATGCGAAACGGAGCACGTTTAACAGAAGCTACAATGCAGCTTTTTACTGCGCTTCGGATCAGGGCTGGTGTTCTTCCAATGTGCGATGAAAAAGTTGATACGATGATAACCACGCCGCAGGGGGAGATGCATTTCCAGGATTTCTGGATTGGCGCGCACGGTGAACCGGATGTTCTTGATGTTAAAATAAAAGGGCTTGAAAAGGCAAATTCTACAAGAGAAGTGATGGAGGCGCTTGGGTCTGATGATAATGTAATAATCGGACCAAGCAATCCCATAACAAGCATCGGACCTATACTTTCTTTAAAACATATTCGTGAAATATTATCTTTTAAAAAAGTAATAGCTATAAGCCCAATTATTGGAAATGCCCCTGTGAGTGGGCCTGCCGGAAAGTTTATGAAAGCATGTGGATTTCCAATATCATCTAAGGGTGTTGCGGAATTTTATGGGGATATTCTGGATATGATAATCATTGATGAGAGGGATACAGTGGATGAAAAGAACTTTCCTGTGAGGACGGTAAGGTGCGATACCATGATGACATCGATCGAGAGAAGCGAGGCTCTTGCCCGATGCGTTCTGGAACTTTTCGAAAAACTTTAAGTCTCAGATATTCGATAACAGCACAAGCCCTCTGTCCGTGAGCCTGAACGTATCGTCGTCGATCCTGAGATACCCTCCTTTTATCAGGAAGTCGGTCTGGAAATTGAAAATAGCATCGTTCACGCCAACTTCCTTCTGCAATTCATTCTTGTTTTTCCCGAATACACCTATGGTCTTTATCATCTTGCGCCTCACAGGATGTTCCAGCGCCTTGACCATGAGCTCGTGGTCAGCCACCTTTGCCTCGCGCACCGAAGGGCGGCGCTCAAGCATGGCTTCAAGCTCATCTTCGGTTATTTCTTCGCTTTTACTCAAGGAACATTTCCACCCTGCAAAGGTAAGCTGCTATCTTGTTGTCCTCGATCTTTACGTCAAAGTCCTTTATAGTTGCTTTTGTAATTTTGCTTTTCTGCTTGAAAATAGGGAGTTTTGAAGCATCTTCTATCGCATTCTTTGCTGCCTGCTCCCAGCTTTCAGGGGATGAGCCCACTGTATCGATTATTTTTACGAATGGCATGTATTTCACCTTATGTTATGTTGGGCTGGAAGAGTAATAAATTTCACTGAGAACCAAAAGCTTTATTATTTTAGACGTAGTTTATAAGTATATTGTACGTAAAAAGTACAATAATAAGGAGGTAAATAAACGTGGCTGACACAACAGACCTATATAATGGAGAATTTGTAAATGAAATACAAAGAAAAGACATTAAAAAATATAGAATCGTTGACAGATTTAAAAATACGTGTGCAGGAGCTGGTTTATAAAGAAAAATATGTCATATTATGGAACCATATAAAACAGCAGCATCCAAATATCACTGAACAGGAAATCCTGAATGGTCTGATATATGGATTCTATAAGGCTGATAATATTAATGAAGGACGCTATATATCATGGTCAAAATTTACAAGCCCGGTAAGGCTTATACGCATTGTATTCGAAATCCATG
The DNA here is from genome assembly GCA_041479675.1 of Candidatus Methanoperedens sp. Classification (GTDB taxonomy): domain Archaea; phylum Halobacteriota; class Methanosarcinia; order Methanosarcinales; family Methanoperedenaceae; genus Methanoperedens. The sequence goes on along the minus strand of JBGOYM010000055.1, from coordinate 3,259 downwards.
AAACTCATGGTGATGAATTTGTGCTTGTGATTACAGCTTTCGAGGAAGAATAAGATAATACAAATAAACTCTCAGGAATAAAATAATGAAAACTAGGAAAGAAAAAACGGAAATACCTGAAAATATTCCCATAATAACACCGGAAATGATGGAAAAAACCGCCATCGAGATAGCCAAAAGGCGTGATGACAGAAAACAATCGCCAGTGAAAGGCGTTAAAGATATTAAATGCCCTTCCTGCGGGAATAATAATATGAACTATGCGGATGACCTGACTTTTGATGTTACGCTGACCGGTGAAAGAATTGTAATACCTAATCTAACTGGCTTGAGATGCTCAAAATGCGATGAAGTTGCTTTTGATGCGCATTCTACAAAAATCATAGAAAACTACACCTCAGATAAACCGACAGGAGGATATGAATTGAATGTCTCAACAGTTGGCGGGGGAAAGCTCGGAATGTATTTTCCAAGGGATGTTCTCAGAGTTATGAAGATAAGTAAAAACGATAAAGCTATTCTGACGCCGCTATCAAAACGAAAAATGGTCATAGAATTGCTGAATTCTACGACATGAACTGTACATTATTTTCAATGCCCTGTTATCAGCATGGAACCACCATACGGCATCATAATCATCTTCGCTCCCATACCATGTTTCCGCATCGCCATATCCAGCGCTCCTTTCAGCGTCGCCGGGATAAAATTCGCCTTCCTGACAGCCTCATCAGGCAGCGAAGATACAAGATAAAGGTCAAACTTCTTTGACAGCGCCGCAATGAGCGCAGCTTTATGCCCGCCCATAACAAAACCCTCCCTGAACTTTTCTATCACCTCATCCCTGCCGTACTTAAGCCACTCCTCATAAACCCTGTTTCCGTACCCTTCCCTGCACTCTGCAACAAGGATGATAGAACCCCCTTCCTTCATCGCATTCTTGACATGCTCAAGCGCCTTGTGGGACTGGAATATGTCGATATCCTTGGGCCATCCTCCTGGTGAAACGATAATAATATCCGCGGGCTCAACTTCGATCTTTGAGTGCCTGTCAAGGAACTCAGCACCCTTCCTGTGTGCTTTTATGTGATCCCCCGCTGCGGCAAACACGATCTCTTTTTTCCCGTTCATGACAACATTCAGGATAAAATCTATGCCAAGCATCTTTGCAGCTTCTTCAATATCCTGCCTCACTGCGCCGTCAAGCCGTCCAGCAGAGGATTTCGGATCAAGCATCAGGGCATGGTTAGCATCTATGCTCTTCTTTGAGGATACAGCAGGAAGAATTGACTTTGCTCCGCCTGAGTAGCCTGCATAATAATGGAACTCTATTGTCCCTGTACATACCACAATGTCAGCTTCCAGGACAGGTCTGAATATCTCAACCGGTGTGCCCCTTTCAGTCGTACCAAGATAAACGCAGTCGTTAACGTCATGTTCGATGCTTTTGATCTTGTCGTATAGTTCCCCAAGAATTTTCTTTTTTTCCTCCTCTGTCTGCTTCCTGTGGATACCAAGCCCGAAAATGATCGTGATATCCTCAACCCCAGAAGCTTCCAGTTCAGAAATGAGCGGCAAAAGCAGTTTTGCTGTCGGTGTGGGGCGCGTGGTATCACTGACTATGATTATTGCCTTTTTTCCATGGTCTGCGATTTCTGATAATCTCATCCTGTTTATAGGGTTCTCCAGTGCCTTTTTAATAAGCCTGATTTCATCCTCTGCTGCCGGTACAAAGACCTGTTTTATCACTTTGACGCTGCATTCAGGAGGTATATCGACAGATATCTCTGTATTTCCGTATGGCAAATTGTACAACACAAACTGCCTCAACGCATAAAGATTACATATATTTTTGGATTCGAGAGAATAATTATCTATATTTGCAGCCTTATGTTGATCATGTTCGACATCGACCCGAAAATAATAACTTTTTTTGCCATCCCGCTATCTTATTTTATAGTGATTTTTTCAGTATTGCTTATACAGTGGGGCATGGTGAACCTGATCGGCAGGCATATTGGCAGGATATCTTTCAACCATCCAAAACTTGTCAGGGCAATGAACTGGTGGGGTGTTTTTATCCATGAACTCAGCCACGCTCTTACTGCAATTGCAACGCTGAATAAAGTTAAAGAGTTCAAGGTCACATCATCTGGCGGTCATGTTGTACATGACATAAGCGGCAGGTTCGGGTTCTTTCAGTGGGCGGCTGCCCAGTCCATAAGCCTTGCTCCTGCATTTGTGCCGCCAGTAATAGTGGCTCTTTTGATGCATTATCTGGGCTATATCGATTTCACCCGCGTTAATTTCAATGCCGGCGACCCGGTCTCAATAATCTATGCCATGTATTTTGACCTGATGCCATACATAATTGAAACCACAGGTTGGTTGTTCGTGAACCTCAATTACTCGAAAGTTGGGAATTTCCTGCTGCTTCTATTCCTTACCTTCTCTTTTTCATCGGCAAAACCAAGTTCAATAAGCGGAAAACCCGGGAATCAGGGGGATATTCAGTCTGTTATCCAGATGTCCATTAAATTCCCGGTATATACGTTTTTATTCATGCTCATCTCCATCCTTTTTTTCTGGATATTATTCGGGTACAACATACCTATGTTCTCGATAGTCCTCACTTATCTGCTGTTACTGCCAGTATTATCCATATTCGGTCTTGTGTTCAACTTTTTGTTCATCATGCTTGTTAATTTGTTTGACAGGTCTTCTTTACTGAGGATAATAATAGCGTTGGCGGCTTCTGTGCTTGTTTATGCGGGTTTGACGCAGTATTTCGCAGCGCAGTATATAATAAATATATCAAGTATTGCAACACTGCTAGGGGTCTTAAAACTGCTAAGATAATGGATGATACTGAAGGAAAAACAATATATGACGAGGGACATATAAGGTGGTAGAAAGTACATGAAGAAAATTGAGAAGAAATTGGATAATATTGTTACCGATATAATAAGGGATTCTTCAAATTTTCCAGAAGGCTCTAAATATCTAAAAGCTGATTTTCATTTGCATACTAAGGTAGACAAAGAATTCAAGACCGAAATATCAAATGACGAGGAATTTGCAGAAAAATATGTAAATGAGCTGAAAAAGAAAGGTATTAAAATAGGGGCAATAACTAACTTGACTTTGTCAGATTAGTTTTTATTAATAATAATCTTTTTTGTTTGTAATAAGTATTTATATTATAAAATATAATATTATATTGAGGGATCATGCATGAATTCACCGAGTTTATGCGTCAAGG
>JBGOYM010000054.1:0-10507 GCA_041479675.1 Candidatus Methanoperedens sp. | reverse complement strand
TCATAGTACTGGTAGTCATGCTTCTGGTATCTGTGTTTGCCATCCATATGGCAGGTACGATCCAGACAAAAAAATCAGATATTAAATCTATGCTTCCGCAGGATGTCGAAGCTATAAACACCCTGAACAGCATCGAGAATGAGTTTGGCAGCACAAATATGGTGTCATTCGCTGTAGAGATAGACCCGGCATATGTAGGCTCGGACGAGGTTCGGGATGTAAGAGACCCCAGGGTTATACAGTATTTGGACCAGCTTTCGACCCTTGCGCTGCATACTGATAACGTCATAGAGGTCACAAGTCCGGCTTCGGTTCTGAAAAACATCAATGATGGGCGACTGCCTCGATCGATCAGAGAAGTTCAGGATATTACAAATCAGAATGGGCTTTTTGATAGATCTATCAGCAAGGATTACGCAATGGCTCTTGTCTCGATCCGTACAACCGATGATGTTGACCTTAACAGCCTTGAACATGAACTTGAGAAAATACTCCAGCAAGTGCCAAAGCCTCCTGGAATTACTGCAAGCCTTGGAGGTAGTGTGATGGAAAGCCAGAAAATGCAACAGGCTATCGCGCCAGATATGGGAAAGACATCCACATATTCACTTGTTGGAATTCTGATAATCATATTGGTTATGTTTCGCTCAATTAAATACGGACTCACACCTTTGACCACCATAATTTTTGGAAGCATTTGGGCAATGGGTTACGTCGGGCTTATCGGAATGGGCATGAGTTCACAGACCTCTGGCGTTTTATCGATGATAATGGGCATCGGTATAGATTTCGGGATCCAGGTGGTTACAAGGTACAGGTTCGAGCTGGAAAACATGTCAACATTGAAAGCACACCATCCACAGCTTCAACTTGGTCACAGGGAGGCGATGGCAGTAACCCTGAACAACGTAATATTTCCCATGTTAACTACAACGCTTGCAGCCCTGATAGGTTTCCAGGCAATGTCTCTTGGCAGGTTGACATTCCTCGCAGATATGGGGACTATGATGAGCTATGGCGTCGCTGCATGCATGGTCGCAGCCATAACAATTGTGCCTGCCATCATTCTCACGGTCGATACAATAGATATGAAAAATATATTTAGAAAATTAATGAACAATTTAAAGGTAAGAACATGAAGAACAAGTTACTAAAACAGATCATAGTATATGGCGTACTGACAGTTTTATTATCCGTAATTGTCAGTCCAGTTATCGGCGCGCCCCTTACAGGGGCACAGGGAAACAGGATACAGGCAAATTTCATGAGCCAGGATCCTGACCCTGCAGATGCTGGAAATGATGTAGAACTGAGATGGCAGGTCGTAAACACAATTTCAGGTACAGTTGAGAACTTAAGGTTCCATCTGGATGCGGATTATCCTCTGTTGTTTGAATCTGGAGATTCTCCTGATAAGGATCTGGGAGCATCTGCCGGTACAAATGATAACAAGATTTTTTATGTGCTCCATTATAAACTCAGGGTGGCTGACAACGCAATCAAAGGAACTTATAACGTCACGCTAAGCTGGGATACAGGAAATGGGTGGACAAAGAAAGAATACCCGATATACATTGATCCTAAAAGGGCAGATTTCGTTGTAGGGGCACTTGTCACCTCTCCCGAGAAGCTAATAGCAGATACAAATGAGGCAAAGCTATCTGTAGATATTAACAACATAGGGAAAGGTAATGCAGAGAACGTTAAAGTTAAGCTTTTATTACCTGCTGGCTTCAAGTCCAGTTACAGTTATTCAGATGAGGATAGCCCTGGGATAATTGCAAAAGATGGCAGTAAAACTGCAACCTTCTATGTGGATGTCGATGAAAATATTAAAGAAGGTGACTTCCCGGCTAAACTTGAGATCACATATAAGGACGAAAATGATGATAATGCCACGTACAGGACAAAAACCCTTGAACTCATCTTGCCTATCAGGCCTGCCCCCTATCTAATAGTGGGATCTGTTACAACATCCCCTGAGAACCTTGTACCAGGAAGCAAAGCTGAAATTCAGATCAATGTCAAGAACACAGGAAATAAAAAGGCTGAATCAGTTTCTTTGCGTGTTTTCAAGGATGCGTCCCAGCCTTTTGAGTTCAATGAAAAATCGGACTTCGTAGGAAAGTTAGAACCGGGTGAAAGTGGTGACGCTATATTAAGGTTCACGGTTGATGAGAAAGCACCAGAGAAGAAGTATCTTCTGGATGTAGAACTGAGAGGCATTGATGAAAAGAATAACGTTGTGATATTCAGTCGCACGATAGCTTTAGCTGTAAATCCAAAACCAAAAGGTTTACCATCTGTGGGTTTGATCGGAGGAATTATTGCTATAATTGGCGTGGTTACAGCGATGAATTATTCGAAGAATAGAAGAAAGCTACTGAAATGGATCTTAAAGTAAATCTTCTATCATGAACCACGACTTTTATTATCTATATAGCGATTTTACACCCACAAGATAACAGTACACAATTTATACAAGTATATATGTAATAAATATATGTATACAATATCTGGGTGATAAAATGCCAACAATGACGTTAGCTATACCGAATGACCTGTACGATATAATGAAATCCCACAAAGAAATAAAATGGAATGAAATCGCTTTCAAGGCAATGTTAGGATATGCTATAAAGCTTAAATCGCTGGATGAAATCACGGAAAAAAGCGAATTCACAGAAAATGATGCAATGCAAATGGATAAGAAAATTAAGAAGTCGCTAAGAAAACATTATGAAAAAGAGGTTTCATAATGAGGCTGGTGCTGGATGCCAACAGACTTTTTGCTGCTCTGATAAAGGATTCAATGGCAAGAAAGATCTTGTTCCATCCATCGCTGGAATTCATAGCTCCGGACTATATATTAGTTGAACTTTCAAATCACAAAAAGGAACTCCTTAAGAAAAGTAAGCTACCTGAAGATGAGTTTGATATTTTATTCCAATCAATATTTGAGAATATTATTATTGTTCCATCGGAAGATATCAAACCCTGTTATAAGCGTGCAATGGAAATAATGAAGAATATCGATCCAGATGATGCCGTATTTCTGGCTCTTTCATTTTGCAGCCCTAATGACGGCATCTGGACAGAGGATGCTCATTTTGGGAAACAGGATTCAGTAAAGATTTGGAAGACAACTGAATTAATGGAAGTATTGGGTATGTAGATGAAATGAGAAAAAGATATGCAGACTGCGATGGATATTAAGGAAATTTTCAGGCGCCGAAAAACTTCGGCAGGGTATGAACCTGATTGATTTTGCCCTGCGAGTAAATATGTGAGGAAAAATATGAGCGCCAGAAATAATGATATCAAATTTCAAGAAACCGATATAATGCGAGTCTACGGCGAGACCATTTTTTATAGGGGTCAGGATTATTTCGATGATGATAGAGTAACATCTGTCATCAAATTTAAAAATAAACTGACAGGAGAAGTTGAAGGGTCCACCACATATAAAACCGATGTGGATCTGAACGATCTGCGAAGCGAGTGTTCATGCCCCTATGGCATCAACTGCAAGCATGGCGTAGCTGTTCTGCTACAGTATATGGAGGGAGAATACAGCGACGCAGATAAGGTCACAAAAAGTCTGGACAGGATGAGCCGTGATGAATTAAGAGCCGTCATAGATTCCCTGATAAGCGCAAATCCAACAAATCTCATGTATCTGGGTATTCAGGTAGAAGTGGGTGAAAAACCTGATGGGGATTTGATGGAAGCCCTGGATAAACAGATCGAATCAAGATTGCACCGCGTAATGAAATCGAATGGAGATGATGGATCTGCAGATGAACTTGCAGGTTTCATAAAAGTCAATGAAAGTGTGCTTTCCAAAGAACACATCTTTCACATTCTTGAATTCCTTGTTGACAATTGTGAAGATTTTGGATATTTCTATGATGACTACTCAGACAGCAATTATGGAGATGAAATATTTGAGAATTTATGCGATGCGTTCGTGAAAAAGCAAATGGAAGAGAAGGATTTTGTAAGATCCAGAAATTGAGAATATAGAAAATCTGAGGGATTTCGAGGAGTCCGTGCGTGATCTTCTTGATGAAAGTTCATATGTTGATTTCCTCATCAACTGTGGACTGAAAGAAAAAGCCAGAACATTGATCGAATCATCAGAATCTCTTGGCGAAGAAAGCAGGTTCAGGCTGTATCTGCGTATCGATGAAGGAAGCGCGCTGGAATTTGCATACAAGAATGGAGCTTTTTCAAGTTTATTGAATTACTATCATGAAACTGGAGCGCATGATGAAGTCGTCAGATTGTTTTCGGAGGTTGTGACGGATGCATCGAAAAATTGGAGGTTGAAGGAAGATCATATCCAATACTGGAATATTCTTGCTTCTATTGATAAAAGCGAAAAAAGGAGAGATCATGAGGAGGTTTTGCGCGCTCTTTTTGAAAAGTGCATATCTATACAGTATTTTGGATTATGTGCGAATATCGGCTTGAGGCTCGGTGATAAGGAACTTCTGCGAAAGCTGATAGATAAGGAATCCGGTTACTATTTCAATGTGGATGAAAAGATAAAAGTGCTTGAGTATTTGAAGGAGGATTATGAGGAAGAGGTGTTAAGAGAATTTAAGAAACTGGCAAGTTCGCTTATTAATGAAATGGGGGCTCGTCAGTATAAGAAAGCAGTAGAGTGCGTTTTCTTGCTCAGGGATTGTATGAATGAAGAGGCATGGGAGGAGTATGTGAAAGGACTTTATCTGGGACATTCAGGAAAGAGAAATCTCTGGAGCGAGTTTAAGGATAGAGGGATATATTTGAAGATGAAGAAAGGAGAAGTTACGCTAATGAGGAATGAAATAGTATGAAATCATAAGAATACTTTGCAAGATAAGATCATATGGGTGATTTTCACCTCACTTTTCCCCTCGCAAGCGATGCGAATATGCCGAAAAAACAAAAAGCTGCAAAAACCATGAAAGCCGCATTCAAGCTCTTCAGGAAAACAGGATAATAAACAGGTGTGATCTGCACGTTCCCCAGATACACAGCAACTATCAGGGTCGCGATCCCCATGCTGAGCATCTGACCTGTCAGCCTCATAATCCCAAGAGTCGCAGAAGCTACTCCGTAAAACCTTTTTTCGACTGAACTCATGACCGCATTCACATTCGGGGATGAGAACAGGGCAAATCCGAAACCGAGTATTATAAGACTTGCCACAATATATTCTACCGTTGTCGCAACATTTAAGAAGCTAAGAAGTAAAAGCCCTGCTGTCGTGAAAGCCATCCCTGCAGAGGCGACCACTCTGGGCTCTATTTTATCAGAAAGCCTTCCTGCAACAGGTGAGAATGCTGCCATAACCAAAGGCTGGGCTACCAGGATCAATCCGGCTGTTTGTGGATCAAACCCTTTTACGTGCTGCAGATAGAGGCTCATGAAAAATGCAACTGCGAAGGTTGCGCTGTAGTTTATCAGAGCCGCAAGCATAGAGAACGTAAAGACCATGTTTTTTAAAAAGAGATTCATGTCAAGCACCGGAGATCTTGCTTTTGTTTCCCATTTAATAAAAACCGCAAGTCCAAGGATGCTTGCAAGGATCAACTGAGTCCCATGTATCCCCGGCAGAATAGAGAAACCATACATCATCGCTGCAAGTGAAAATCCATATACTGCGGAGCCGACTGAATCCAGCTTCTCTCCCTTTGCATCAGCCCATTCCCCATTCATTTTCAAGAGAGTTAATGCTATTATTATCAGCTCAAGGGGAATGTACGAGATGAAGATGGATCTCCAGCCAAAATGCTGAGTCAGGAACCCGCCCACAACAGGTCCAAGTGAGAGACCAAGATAGGCACCAGCCACATTTATCCCCAGCGCTTTCCCCCTTTCTCCCGGAGGATATACAGAGGTCAGTATCGCCATTCCAGTCCCGAATATCATCGCTGCGCCTATGCCCTGCAGAAACCGGATGGCTATAAGCTCGATCTTATCGAAAGAGAACACCAGCAGAAGCGATGCAATAATATCAATGATTATGCCGTATTCGAATATCTTTTTCCTGCCGTATATGTCAGCTATCTTTCCGAATGGCACAAGGAACATGGCAGCAGCAAGGAGATATGCGGTAGATACCCAGCTTAACAGGACCACATCCATTGAGAATTCCTTCCCGATAGAAGGAAGTCCTATGAATACTGATGAACCCATAAAAGGAGCAAGAAAAGAACTCATCGTTGTAATGAGTAATACGACATTTTTATTTTCTGTATTGTTCATATATCCACCATAATCATCAGCATATTATAATTCAAATTCTTCAATAAAACCCAATATTAACTTATATTTATCTAAATATTTAAATCCTTTATCAGTTAATGTCAGGAATTTCCTTTCGTTATCATCGGTTATCTCCTTGATAAAACCTTTTTCCAATAATTCATTCAGATATTCTGAAAAACTTTGAGACGAAAGATTGGAATGTCGAAGCAAAGGTGTTGGCTTTATGGAATTATGATGATTCCTGATAATATTCAAAATATCAAATATCATCTCCATGCGATCTCTTCTTCGCTTCACATTGTCCATTTGCTCACCTTAAGGTATATTACTCCGATCAATGCGATCGATATGATCTGAAATATTGTATGTATTTCAAATGGAAGAAATCTTCGCGGACCTAAGGCAAGTAGATTAACTAACCAGAACAGGAAAAACAAAACATATATGATAAAAAGCTGAGATATCTTTCTTGATTTTCGATATACAATGAAAGCCATTATCAATGTCAAAATGAGCAATACAGCCTGAGATTCTATCAGAATAACGGGAGATCTTGAAAAAAATGCTATAACTGATATCAGGATGGCAATAGCATTGGATATTATCAACATGTGTTTTATCTGAAGATCCTTCCAGATCAGACTATATGTTAATGAAAGAATAGCCATTGTGCTGAAATATCCATTGAAAACAAGAGGTAGAGTCCTGAAGAGGTACATCGATAGATCAATATCAAATGTAAGTCCCATCAGCATGGCAAGAACAGAAAGGAACCTGAAAAGAAAGGCTAAACCAAAGAACAGGAACGTGATCCTGAAATATTTTATCCCTTCATACTTTGTGAGATCATATAAGTCTCTGGTTTTATAATATATTGAAAAGCAAAGAAAAACTATTATCAATGTATAGCCAATTTCCACAACCAGCCTTGTTGGGTCTATCAGATGAAATGGAGGCATACACCTCTATTTTTCCTGGACATTAATAAAAAAAGTGGACTTAAAGTGTACATTTTACCTTCTTTCATCTTATAAGTGGGTTCTGATAATATAACGTTTGAGGTGACTCAAATATGAATAGAAGAAAGGTCTTTGGTTTGCTGGCTATTATGGTAATCGTAGCATCCCTCGGGTCAGTGGCAGCTTTTGGAGGAAAATTCCCAGGAACTGATCCCCAAAGCAGAGAAAATATAACAAATGCAATAAAAGCAAATAACTTCACTGCCTGGAAAGAAGCGATGTCCGCACAATTGACGGAGGACAACTTCAATAAGCTTGTGCAGAGATGTCAGACAATGTCCCAGAGGCATGAAAACATGTCTGAAATGCAAGGAACAATGTTTTCTGGAAGACAAGCCTTGAATGCAGAAATGAACAAGGCTATAAAAGAAGGAAACTATACTGCATGGAAAACAGCTGTAGTGAATTCGAAATCTCCGCTGGTATCAAAGATTACCAATGAAGATCAGTTCAAAATACTTGTTCAGCTTTACCAGGCAAAACAAGACGGAAATTATACGGAAGTAAAAGAGCTAAGTCAACAGCTTGGCTTGCCCGGCGTATCTGGAAAAAATAAAATGTCTGGACACTTTGGAAGAGGAAGGATGATCTAATTTCTTTCTCATTACTTTTTTCCTGGTGATAACATGTTAAAACCAAAAATTTGAACAATTGTCCGGAACGGAACAGGTATCACCCAGCGAATGCAGTTGCAAGGGCAGTATCTTTTTTAATCCACCACCACTCCTACCCCACTGCCGCTTTTGGGTGATACTTTAGATTACGTCTTAACGAAGATATGTAAATATTGTAGTAAAAATAAATAAGGAGATATTACATATGAATAGGAAAACAGTAGTTGCATTACTTTTATCAACACTCATAATTCTTGTAGGAACATCGGAGTCTTTTGCACGACCCCAATATCTTACAAGTCTCAACGAAGTATATAATGGTGGTTCATGCAACACCTGCCATGTTATGGCTTCAGGCAGTGGACCGCAGGACTCTAATGGAACGTTCGGTTCACATAACTCTAATGGAACTTATGTACCACGCAACTCTAACAGAACAAATGAATCACGTAACTTTAATAGGACGTCAGGTTCGCGAGGCTCCAATAGATCGTTCGACCAGCGAAACTCCAACAGAACATTACTTCGCAACTCTTACGGAACTCTATTTGAGAACCAGCCGGACCATGCTGCCGATCCAAGCGCAGCCCTGAAAGCTATAGGGGGACCCCCCACTGAAACGGCAATCCCATCGGATACAATCGTTACGGCTACAGGGACTCCAGCAGCCCCAGGGTTCGGATTTGCTGTCACATTAGTCGGATTATTTGCATGTGCTTTAGTAGCAAGGCGGCATAATAAATGATTCAGGAGATTAGATGGAAACTATAATGGAATTGCAGGATGTCTGGAAAATATACAGGATGGGCGAAGTGGAAGTGCCGGCACTCAGAGGAGTAAGTGTGGAAATAAAGAAAGGAGACTTTGTGGCTATCATAGGTGCGTCAGGAAGTGGCAAGTCAACAATGATGAACTTGATAGGCTGCCTGGATATTCCTTCAAAAGGTAAGATATACCTCAAATCGCATGACATCAGCTTATTGAGCGAATCAGACCTTGCATCATTAAGGGGTAAAACAATAGGTTTCATTTTCCAGCAATATCACCTGATCCCGTCAATGTCTGCTTTTGAGAACGTGATGCTTCCACTGGAATTCTTAGAATATAACGATGGAAAAGCAGCAAAGAGAACAAGAGAAATACTGACCCTGGTGGGGCTGAGTGACAAGATGCATCACCGTCCATCACAGCTTTCTGGAGGTCAGCAGCAGAGAGTATCCATTGCAAGAAGCCTGGTAAGCGACCCTGAGATAATACTGGCGGATGAACCCACTGGAGCTCTTGACAGTGTTACGGGCAGGGAAGTTCTGGAAATGCTTCACAGATTGTGGAAAGAGCATGGAAAAACAATAATCACGGTCACTCACGACCCTAATCTGGCCAAATATGCTCATATAATAATTGAGCTAAAAGATGGGCAAATAATGAGAATATCTGAAAATAATGAGGTGAATTAGAAATGAAAAAAATAATGTTACCGGTTTTGATAATCCTGGTATTGATGGCTTGCACTCCCGCAGTCAATGCGGCTTTAGCAGGTTCAACAGTACTATCAGTAAGCCTTGCAAACTATGACCCCAATCCTGCTATAGCAGGAGATCCCGTAGAAGTGCGTATAGGTATCCAGAATATCGGCGGTACGACTACTAACGATCTTATGCTGGAAATTGTACCAGAGTATCCTTTTGAGCTTGTACCCGGTGAAAACGCCGTTCATGATGTAGGAATAGTTCAAGAGTATCAGGCGGATTCTACTGCCAATATAAAAATCGTAACGTACAAAATGCAAATAAACAAGAACGCTCCGGCAGGAAGTTACGAACTCAAAGTTATGTATTATGAGAAGGGTTCAACTGAGATGACCAAGAAAAGCCTGTACCTTGATGTGAAAAGCAAAGAAACTGCTCAAGTGATCCATATCGACAAGTCAATACTTGTTCCGGGAAAGCAAAGCAGCTTAAAATTCACAATCAATAATCTCGGAAATGCACCATTGCGAGATTTGACTTTCAACTGGGATAATGATCAAAATATAATTCTTCCGGTCGGAAGTGACAATACCAGATATATCAAGTACATTGATATTGGCAATGGCACTGATCTGGAATATCAGGTGATAGCCGATACTAATGCACAGCCTGGATTATACAAGCTTAACTTATATCTGAGTTATGATGATTCATTTTCAAATCAAACTAAAAAAATAAGCACATTTGCCGGGGTATATGTAGGCGGCGGAACAGATTTTGATGTAGCCTTCTCGGATAATGCAAATGGCATAATGTCTTTTAGCGTTGCCAATATAGGAAGTAATCCTGCAAACTCAGTATCGGTGATAATTCCCGAGCAGCTGGTCTGGAGTGTAAGCGGCACAAATTCAGTCATCATAGGCAATCTGAATAAAGGAGATTACACGGTTGCAAGCTTCAAATTGCAGTCATCAATAAGCAATATGTCTTCCCAGAATAGAGTCGCCAGGAACAATTCCAATAGCCAGGGAAGGCCTATGCAAAGATCGATGAATGGCTCAACGAATAGTTCATCTGATACCGTGCTTGTGCAGATAGCTTATACCGACACTATGGGAGAAAGAACGGTCGTTCAGAAAGAAGT
>JBGOYM010000053.1:0-10509 GCA_041479675.1 Candidatus Methanoperedens sp. | reverse complement strand
ACATTATATTTTAAAGATAGAGGACGATTTAAATGGGACTGAAAGAATGGATAATACCACAGGATAAACACTTTTTTAACATGCTTGAAAATGAATCGCGGAATGTGCTTGACGGCTCGAATGCATTCCTTGATATGCTGAAAAATTACGAGAACATAAAAGAAAAGCAGCAGAAAATAAAAGATATCGAACACCAGGGGGACGATTTTGTCCATGAGATATTTGAAGAACTCAACAAAACCTTCATAACCCCCATAGACCATGAAGACATTTCTGCCCTCGCATCAGCATTTGACGATGTGCTGGATTACATCGACGGCACAGCGACGCGCCTCATCCTTTATGAGATAAAAAAGCCGGAAGAGAACATGATAAAACTGGCAGAAGTGCTGGCAAAGCAGTCTGCTGAGCTTAATACGGCGCTTGGCGGTCTGCGCAATATCAAGAATCCGAAGGATATTGAAAAACGCTGCATAGAGGTGAACAGGCTTGAAAATGTGGCTGACGACCTGTATAAGAAATCAGTGGCTGATCTTTTCAAACGGACAGATGCCATAGAGATCATGAAGCTGAAAGAGATATATGAACGTCTCGAGTTCGCGACTGATAAGTGTGAGGATGCTGCGAACGTCATAAGCGACATCGTGGTGAAGAACAGTTAAGGAGCGTTGATTTTGGATTCCTTTGTTATAATAACCATTCTCCTTGCCCTGTTATTTGATTTTATAAACGGGTTCCATGACTCTGCCAACGCTATAGCTACAGTAGTGGCGACAAAAGTACTCTCACCATTAAAGGCTGTCACGATGGCAGCCTTATTCAACCTTATAGGACCTCTTGTTTTCGGTACTGCCATAGCAGCTATGATAGGAAAAGGCATCATTGACACAAGTATAGTCACAGTGAACCTGATCTTTGCAGCTCTTGCAGGCGCTGTGATCTGGGATCTGATCACATGGTACCTCGGTCTTCCCACATCAAGCAGCCACGCGCTTGTCGGAGGGCTTGTTGGAGCAGGGATCGCTGCATCAGGTGTCAGTTCAGTACATGCAGCAGGTGTGGAGAAAATCGTAATTTTCATGATAGTATCCCCGATAATAGGTCTTGCAATAGGATTTTTATTTGCTCTATTCATAATGAGGGGTTTTCGGAAATCACATCCATCAAAGATAAACAACTATTTCAGGAAACTTCAGCTCTTCTCAGCCGCTTTTTATTCACTGACCCACGGCACAAATGATGCACAAAAAACAATGGGAATTATTGCGCTGCTTCTGGTTGCAGAAGGTATTTCTACCCCTATGGATGCCACATCTTTCCCTATTCCGTTCTGGGTGATCTTTTCATGCGCCACTGCCATAGGTCTTGGTACATTCTTTGGCGGGTGGCGCATTGTGAAAACAATGGCGCAGAGGGTGACGCGCCTGCGCCCTTATCAGGGGTTTGCCGCAGAAACTTCAAGCGGTATAGTACTTGCATTTATGGCACACTGGGGAATACCAGTTAGCACCACGCATGTTATTTCCTCATCGATAATGGGCATCGGGGCAACGAATAAGCTTTCGGCGGTCAGGTGGGGTATCGCACGGAAGATAGTCGGGGCATGGATACTGACGATCCCCGCAGCCGCTATCATCGCCGCTGCAACTTATCTGGCTATGAAAACGCTTTTTTGACACTGCAAAGTATTATACTTCAAAAAGGCAATCTGGATATAATGTTGAAGGATAAAACAAAGCTCGTCATATGGCCAGTGTATCTGGATGCCACCAAATCAAGAGGAGAAGGCAGGATACTTTCGGCGAAAGTTTCAGTAAAATCACCGGTTTTAAGAGAGATAGAAAAAGCAGCAAGGGAATTGAACCTGAACCCTGTTGTGGAAACTGATAAATCCTATCCAAAATCGTGGTGGCAAACAGGCGGAAGGGTGCTTGTAGATAAGAAAGGTCCGAAATCCCTTATAACAAAACAGATAGCTTTGAAGATAAATGAGACCAGGACAAAAAAATGATCGACCTGCACACGCATTCCACGTTCAGCGATGGCGAATTGATACCCAGTGAACTTGTGCGCCGGGCAGTTGTGAAGGGGTATAAGGCAATAGCGATAACAGACCATGCCGATTTTACAAATATTGAGCATATCCTGTCGTGTATGAAGAATATTAAATCTCTTGAGGCAGATTATGATATCAGGGTGTTTACTGGCGTTGAATTGACGCATGTGCCGCCAGGGAAAATCCCGAAGCTTGTTAAGAAGGCAAGACTCCTTGGGGCTGAGATAATCGTGGTGCACGGCGAGACGATCGTTGAACCAGTTCCTGAGGGTACCAACCAGATCGCTGTAACCCTTGATATTGATATCCTTGCTCATCCAGGACTTATAACGACAGAGGATGTTGAGCTTGCACGGGATAATGATATAGCCCTTGAAATAACTTCTCGATGCGGGCATAACCGCACTAACGGTCATGTGGCCCGCGTTGCCCAGGAAGCAGGGGCGTCTCTCATAGTAAATACCGACACACATGCGCCTTCTGATCTGATCACGGATGAGATGGCTTTTAAGGTCGCAATTGGGGCAGGTCTTGATGAAAAAAGTGCGCGCAAAGCCACACTCTCGCAACCTTTAAGCCTGATAAAAAACATCTAAATAAATGTTTTTCGAAAGGTATATATATAAGATGATGTATGTATAGAATACCTTTTTAGAGGTCGAAAATTGAAAAGACTGGGAGCTATTCTCCATATAATGGACAACCTATTGATCGTGCGCGCCGATAGCACGCTTGAACATAGTGTTTTGCATGAGAATCTGTTGGTTGTGACCAGAAAGATGAAGATAATAGGTAAGATCAAGGAAATTTTTGGTCCTGTGAACGCTCCTTACATTTCGATCAAGATGTTCACAGATGTCAATGCCTCTGAAATCAAAGGTCTGAAAAACGAAAGAGTCTATTTACAATAATTTAATAGGACGGATCTCTAAATGATAGAAAAAGAAAAAGTCAAAGAAATTGTAAGTGAAAAGTCGGAACGCGAGAAAATAAAAGAGGGTATACGAAATAAGAAAGAAAAACAGAAGCTGGGGCAGTTCGAAAAAGCCACTATTGAGTGCCCTGAATGCAAGAGTCATACCCTTGTACACGACTATGAACGCGCTGAGCTTGTATGCAATGAATGCGGTCTTGTTGTTGATGATGAATTTATTGACCAGGGACCTGAATGGAGGGCTTTTGACCACGACCAGAGGATGAAGCGCTCCAGAGTAGGCGCCCCGATGACCTATACCATACATGATAAAGGTCTCTCCACGATGATCGACTGGAGGAACAGGGACTCGTACGGCAAATCCATCTCATCCAAGAGCAGGGCCCAGCTTTATCGCCTCCGAAAATGGCAGAGACGCATACGAGTAAGCAATGCAACTGAAAGGAACTTAGCTTTTGCTCTTTCAGAGCTTGACAGGATGGCATCAGCACTTGGTCTGTCAAGGAACGTAAGGGAAACCGCAGCTGTTGTATACCGCAAAGCCGTGGAGAAGAACCTTATCAGAGGACGGAGTATCGAGGGCGTGGCAGCCGCCGCGCTGTATGCTGCATGCAGGCAGTGCAATGTTCCGCGCACGCTGGATGAAATTGGCGAAGTCTCAAGAGTCAGCAGGAAGGAAATTGGAAGGACTTACAGGTTCATATCAAGAGAACTCGGTCTCAAGTTGGTACCAACGTCACCCATCGACTATGTTCCGCGATTCTGCTCAGGATTGACACTTCGGGGCGAAGTGCAGTCAAAAGCCGTGGAGATACTCAGGCAGGCTTCAGAGAAGGAACTCACAAGCGGCAGAGGTCCAACTGGAGTGGCTGCAGCAGCTATATACATCGCATCTATCCTGTGCGGAGACAGAAGGACGCAACGCGAGGTCGCCGAGGTCGCAGGCATCACTGAAGTGACCATACGTAACAGGTATAAGGAACTGGCTGAAGAACTGGATATTGAGATCATCCTTTAATGTACGTCAAAGACTCAATCATTGAAGCCCAGATTAAAAAAACTAAAGGAGGAGTTAAAACTCCTCCAAGGTTGATTTTTCAATTGCATATACATTTGATAAAATGTATCTTATTTCCCATGCAATTTTCTACCTTGCAGAGATCGTTAGTATGACCTGACAGGCAGGAGTGGTTTTTTTACACCGGCTGGTGGTCTTTATGATGTCATCATGTACTTTCAGGTCATTATTTTGAACCATTATTCTCAGTTAATCGCCTGAAATTTTTGAGTGTTATGCAGATTATCTAATGACTATAGTCAAGAACCTAATGTTTAATACTAACCAAATGTCATATTTATTGGGAGTGGTGATGTAGTCACATTGGAACTACGTGATTTTTTATTTGTTCTTAATATATGAGTGGAAGTAAGAAAATCAACCACAGAGTCAGACATGAACTGCGGTTCATAGGTGAACATGAAAATTGAGTTTTTCATGTCAGGACACAGAGTGCACAGAGCGTTTTAGATTTCTCTGTGTCCTCTGTGCACTCTGTGGTTTTTTGAACCTTGATAGAACCTGATCGAAATCGTATGAAAATGCATAATTAATATTAACTGCCTCGCGAAGCACCTGTTCCGCGTTCCGCGCCGAGATCGCATCCATGCTTTTCCAATTGTCATGCGTTTTCAGTCTCTTTATTAATAAAATACTCCTTTTGCTTCTCAAGAAGCGCAAGTTGCGTTTGGGTGTTCTTAATTTCATATTTTTTTATTTTTAACCGATATTTTTCTTCTGATTTTTTATCAATCTTATCTGATGCTGATAGAGGCCAAATTTTATCCAAGTTTTCAGTAAAGAAATAATCGCTGCGATATTGTAACATATTATCACTAAGTCTCTCATTATATAGCCTATTTTCAATAAATGAGACGTTGGTAGGATCTATTTCAATTCCAAGAGAATTCCGCTGTAATTGCTTAGCTACAATAAGTGTTGTTCCTGTACCGGCAAAGGGATCAAAAACCATATCACTTACGTTTGATGAAGAAAGGATTATCCTTGTAAGCAATTGAACGGGTGACTGTTGTTTATGCAAACGCTCTCCATTATCCAATCGCAAAGGTTCGTCTCCAGCAAAATAACCTGAAGTAAGCTCTCTGATATCATCCCAGACATCTGTTACGAACATACCATTTGGTCGTTCGTATTTATCTGTAACTAATAATGGCGGATCGATCCGTAGTTTATTGAATACCCGCGGTGTCTTACCTTTTGTAGCAAATGCTATTATTTGATAATGTTTGCCAAAACGGGCTTCGCAGGGGACAGCTGATGTTTTTTTCTTCCAGATTATTAAATTCTGGAATACCCAACCTGTTGATAGCAGCGTTTCCAGCACGAATTGAGCGTTTTTCTCTCTTTGCATGAAATAAATGGAGCCGCCATCGGATGTGCGTTCGTAAATCAATTTACAGACCCTTTTCATCCAATCCCAGTATTCCGATGCTGCCATCTCATCGTTATGGATATTATACTCTTTACCCTGATTAAACGGGGGATCAAGGAAAGTCAGGTCAAACCTTTCATATGATGCTGTCTTAAGGAACTGTTCGCAACCGCCCTGAATTATTTCACATCTCATATTATCAACCCTCATCTAAGCAATGAATCTATTTTGATTTTATAAAAGTCGCCTGCTCTCTCAATCAGATTTTTATCCAGCAGCCTTCGGAGCAGTTCATTCAGATTGATTTCAATGTTCAAGATAGTTAATTTATCATTTAAATCGTTGTAACCATGCTTTCTTTCGGATAAATAGTAAAGTATCAATGCTGAGACGAAATCATTCTTCTCAACCATATTTCTCCAGATATCCCATCAGTTTGATGATTAAAACGAATTATTTGTATATACATCCTTCTATTGAGCTGCATAATACCTATAACAGAGTTATGAATTTCTTTATAACCCATAGACTCTTACTGCCATTACCTCGCGGAGCAACTGTTCCGCGCTCCTTGTCGAGACCGTATCCATGCTTTTCATGATGATGGGATAATCGTACCCTTCAAGTATCATCCTTATAAGTTTTCTCTCCCCGCCTGCCATAATATATTGAATATCCCTGTGTTTCCCGATCAATGGATCAAGCGCCGCTCTCACCTTATCCGCATGATGCTTTATATCCTCCTCCACAAGGCTCTGGAAGCGTTTCTGGCTCCAGCCGCCCTTTGAGTGCTTTCCCATCACACTGCTCCGTATCACATCATGTTCAGTAAACGAGTCATCCTCCACTATACCAATGAACGTCTCACCTGCATGGGCGTTAATGACCAGGGTTTTATCGCTCTTGAGACTGTTTTTTAATGTCTCCAGATCAAAACGCCGCTCAAGTGAGTATTTTGATTGCAGGATCGGAAAAACAGGGAGCATGACTAATTTAATAACCCTTTCCGCATCAAAGAATATCGCCCTGCCTGTGTGTGAATCAATTTTTTCAATAAGGGCGCGTTCAGAACCATCGATATGAGCTGCTATGTCAGGGGGCATATTTGCAAGAGTTTCATCCTTTGCAAGATATATTGTTATCAGCGAGGCAGTCCGTGACTGCATTGTGCCGAGCAAAAAAAGGATATCATCAAGCCTGTTCTTTGAAAAACTTTCAGAAAAACGGAAATTCAACTCTCCCTTTGTTTCTTTCTTGAGTTTTATGATCTCATTCTCAAGCGACATGACCTGCTGCTTTGCTTCATTTAATTCCCTGTTAACTTCCTGCCCGGAAGCTACTGTTTTTTTGGTTTTCGTATCCTTTTTATCAACCTGAACCCTGAGTTTGCTGTTCTCCTCTTCAAGTTGTTCGATCCTTGTCTTCAGAGCATTAATTTCCTCTTTCCTGAACAGATCAAGCAATGCCCTCGCCTCTCAAACCTATTACATTTAAAACTATATAAGATACTTCTTTTTCAACAAATTCAATCCGATCGCCGATACGTATGACCCTTTGACTTTTTTCTCTTGTTCCAAGCCCGGTCGCTTTGCCAAAAGCAATAGCTAAAGGAGAATCGCCCTCGATAACAGGTCTCTTTCCAGGATTAATATCCTTATCCAAAGAAACGTTAAAAAATATTGACAGGACAGATTTTCCATTTAAAAAAAAAGATAAGCTTCCCGGATTTCCCTTATACTCACCAACAAGCAAAAATGGGTCACCTGAGAGCGCCTCAAGACTGGTCTTTCCCCGAGTTACATATTCCCAGCCCGTAAATCTGTCCAGATGTTTGCAAAAAGTGCGTGTTTTGGAAGAAGGTTTGCGTGCTGTGGTAATGATCATTCGGTTGTAACCCGTTTCACAAGAACGGGTCTTTCCTTGACGAGGATGCGGTGTCCACAGTAAGGACAGCGGATGCCGCTGTATTGATAATCTATTTCGACTGCCCGCTTGCAACGGGTACATTTATATACCATGTTATAACCTTATTCATTGGAGGCCAGTGATTCATTTGCCTTTGCAATTGCGGCTTTCTCACCATGTACAGCCCTTATGACCGTCAGGTGCGCCGGGGTTTGAGGCACATATGAACCGCCTGTGAACGTAACTTCGCACTTGGTGCATTTCCATATACCTGTGGCGATCCTTTTCAGTTTTACCGCGCCGCAGTTTGAGCATGCATAATCTGCATGCATCTTCTCTTCGATGTCAGCCACAAGTTTTCTGTTCTTGACGCCGTACCGCACGCCGAATCTACCTGCAGACCTTGTTTTTCTTCCTTTTGCTTTGTGTTCTGCCATGATTATATCACCAGGAATTTATCTCTTATTTCTTTTCCTTTCTCAATTGCAATATCCACTATATAATTTATCTGTTCAGTGGTCAGGGGTTGAACTCCGCTCTTCTGCATAGCTGATACTTCGCCTTCCTGGTTGGAAGTCACAGTCAGTTTTGTCCCCGCGATGCTTTGCTCATCCAAAGATGGGTCAAGCATTATCGAACCGCCTATATCGACTGCAGTTATTGAAACTGGCACATTCCTCATAGGAACTGGGGAGTCCTCGCCAATATCATAGCGTTTGGCTGGCAGTTTCGCGGTCAAGAGTGCAGCTACCGCACCAAATGATGCAGCGTCCATTATATTACCGCCATCGTCCAGGACATGCACGTCGATGAAGACCATCCATACCTTTTCACCGGGTATGACGCAAAGTTTGGAAAGATCGACACACCGGGACTCTCTGATGCCCCTGTCCACTACCCGTGCCAGTTCGATGGCGTCTTCCCTGGGAGGGCCAGACTCAAATACCGGAGATGCCAGTGGTATGAGTTCAAGGTTTGTGATAATAACGCCCTGGTCAGGCGTATCTGGGAAGGGTGTTCCTGGCTGGATCTTAACGCCAACGACCACATGGGTATCTCCGAGTTTTACCCTCGCAGACCCTTCAGCTTTATTAATAACGTTCGTCTCTATGACGAGGTTCCTGTACTGGTCAAAAGCCCGCCCATCCTCACGCTCTCCCTTTATCATGAGATTGTAGATATAATCCTTACGCAGTTCCGCGATTATTTCATTACTCATTGTTTTCACCCTCTATTTGAGATGAGTATTTTTCCATAAGCGCAGCCTTTTGCATCTCATGGATCGCCATGCATCCGGTCTTTGCCATTTCTATAGCCTCTTTGAACTCAGCTTTCTTCAGATTCCCATCCATCTGGATCAGCGTAATTCTGCCGTCAGGCGTCATCGCGATTGGCATATCTGCCTGTCCATAGTTGTCTTCATCTTTATTCAGGTCAAGGACGAGGGTGTCGTCAATCTTTCCGACAGCGCATGCCGAAATAAGGCTTTTCATTGGGATGCCTGCATCAGCCAGTGCTATGGAAGCGGCGTTAATGCCTGCCGTCCTTGTCCCTGCATCTGCCTGGAGCACTTCAACGAATATGTCAATTGCAGATCGCGGGAAATACTCCTGGAATATAACAGGTTCAAGTGCCTCTCTGCTCACTTTGGATACTTCGATGCTCCTCCTGTCTGGTCCTGGACGCTTTCTATCCTCTACTGAGAACGATGCCATATTATACCTGTACCGCACAACTGCGCTGTTTGACTTCTGCATATGCCTCGGATGGACTTCTCTTGGCCCATAAACCGCTGCGATCACTTTATTGCCGCCGAATTCAAAATAGCATGAGCCGTCCGCTCTATTCAAAACGCCTACCTGGATCTTGATAGGTCTTAACTCATCGGGTCTCCTGCCATCAAGGCGGATACCGTTTTCGATCAGCTTTTCTGGTTTACTCATAAAATTCCTCTTCTCTTTTCTTCCTCTTCGCTAATATTACCGTAATAATTATTTCCCGTTCCCGAGGAGTTCGTCAAGAATTCCTTCAGATTCTTTATTTTCTTTATCCTCTTCAATATTTTCTTCTTTTTTCTCTGGTTTTTTTTCTTGGACTTTCTCGCCCTTTTGTTCTTTCAGGAACCTTGTTACCCTGTCAGTAAGACCTGAAATGTGCGTCTCCCTTTCGATTTTAAGGAGAGACTTTATAGCAAGTTCCATTTCATTATCTCTACCTGTTATCCATATCCTTCCGTTCTGACCGATAAATATGTTGCATTTCGTCTCATTCTTGAGCATTGCTATCATGGAGCCGCTCCTGCCTATGAACCTGGGGACCTTTGACGGGGTCACTTCTATCATACGACCTTCTTTTATGGGTCTGAGTCTCTGGTCATTAAGCGTTAGCTCAACTTTCATGTTCGCATCCACATCGCTTACAAGGGTCATTATCGAATCACCGATCTTGAGATATTTCGACATTTCATCGTTCTCAATACGTCTCGGGAACTCGGAAATGTGCAGAAGTCCATCATATGGGGACCTTATATCCACGATCCAGTTCGAATATGTGACCTCTTTTATTACGCCGATTATCAGGTCACCAGGTTTCGGGATATATTTTCCCGAAAGCGGAACAACCCTGACATGATTCTTAAATGATGCTATTCCGAAAACTGTTGAGAACACTTTGTTATCTTCAACATATGTGCCCTCATCAGCCAGTGACGGGTCATCAGAAAGAAATTCACCTGGTATCACTAATTTTTTATCCATTTTTTATCACTTTAATAATTTTGTTTCAGCAGAACCTTTTGTAAGCGAATTCAATATACTGTACAGGTCATCCTGCATCCCGGCCGGGATGCCTATCACGCCTATCCATGAACCGTCGTTCTGCCATTCCTGCTTCTGTAGATTCCCGAACTTTGCTACGGAGCCGTATGCCTTTGCCGCATATTCCGGCGGGAGCTTAATTGCGATCCTGACTTCCTCGAAACGTATAGGAATGAGGGGTCTTATCGCTTTCATGGCGATTTCCACCATTTGGTCCACGCTTTTCATGGGGTCGATATGAACCCCGGCTTCATCAATGGCAGCTTCTATCCGCGCAGGGGGATGCGGTGCTTTGGTCTGCGGATTGATGGCGTTTCTCGCAATAAAAGTTATTACCTGTCTCTTTTT
>JBGOYM010000052.1:0-10525 GCA_041479675.1 Candidatus Methanoperedens sp. | reverse complement strand
GATGCCAAGGTCGCGGGTCAGATTTACCGCATGTTCAAGTGTGTTCTCACGGTATCCTTTTATTCCTTCATCTATCGTGATGGCAGAAAGTTCCAGGTCTTTTCTACCCTTGAATATCTTATGCAGAACATAAAGAAGAACGATACTGTCCTTCCCGCCGCTTAACGCTACTGCTATCCTGTCCCCTTTTTGCACCATCCTGAATTTACGGATATCGCGCTTTATTTTTCTTTCCACATCGGTAATAAAATGCGTCCTGCAAAGATGGGTGTTTGAGTATTTCTGATAGATCACAGCACTCTTGCTGCACCGCTGGCATTTCATAATCAAGTCAAAATGCTATACTTTAATAAATAATCTCCCGGAAATTGTAATGTCACTGCCTTTCGCTTTTCCTGATCGTAACAAGTGATATATTCTTCATTATTCTTTGCGCTTCTTCTGTTTCCTTGCCGATCTTCACGTCCCCTTTGCGCCCAACAGTCGCTGTCAAAAGATAATCATCTCCGATGTACACATCCACTGTCTCGCCTGTGAGTTTTGCGACGTGGAGCAGTAGGTGCTTCTTTGAGCGCTCAACCATTGGAGCAAAACTTGATATCTCGCTTTTTTCCGGCTTTTTTACTTTTTCCCTGCCTGCTTTTCTTTCCCTTATATCAAGATGTATCCCAAGTTTTTTCTCGATAAGGTCTATGTTCTTTCCCGCTTTCCCGATCACTCCGGCTATGTCTTCCTCGTCCATGTACACAGTAGCGCTTGTGTCTGAAACCACCTCGACATCCACCATACTGCGTGTATATTTTTGCATCTCTTTGCGTATCTCCCTGCCAGCAAGAGCCCACATGCCAGAACGCCTCCCTTCTGTTTCGCCGACAGGCATGACCACGACCTGCTCGCCGTATGTATATATCTCATACTCCACGTTCTGTGTTTCAAAATCCGCTACGGTTATCACAGGACGGGCAAGGTCCTGCTCAACCATACCGTGAGGCACTTTTACCGTGAACGCGATATCGTACACCTTTGCAACCTCTCCTTTTTCAATAAAGACCACTGTATCCACGACCTGCGGGATGATACCTAATTCAACGCGACCGATAAGTCTC
Source organism: Candidatus Methanoperedens sp. (assembly GCA_041479675.1). Lineage (GTDB taxonomy): Archaea > Halobacteriota > Methanosarcinia > Methanosarcinales > Methanoperedenaceae > Methanoperedens. The sequence goes on along the minus strand of JBGOYM010000052.1, from coordinate 9,419 downwards.
TGGATAGCATCCACCGCCCTCGTTGCATGTACCACGCCAATCATTCCCACGCCAGCCATCCTCATATCAGCAAAAACATGGAAATCTTTTGTCTTCCTGACCTCATCGTAGATGGTATAATCGGGTCTCACAAGAAGCATGATGTCTGCGGTCTTTTCCATGTCCCGCTCAAGGGGAGCATACTGGGTTATAGCATCCGGCACCTGAAGGTCACGGGGCGACTCCATAGTCTTTACTATAAAGTTCTGCCTGTAAAGGAATTCGGCTATGCTTGCGGCAAAAGTGGATTTTCCCGCACCTGGTGGTCCAGCCACAAGGATCCCGCGCTGTCTTTCCACGATCCTGTCCTTGAGTTCCTTTCCCATCCTGTAATCATCAAGGCGCACGATCGCAATAGGTCTTACAGCAGTTATCTCCATGCCGTCAGAGAAGGGGGGCTGCGCCACTGCTATGCGCATTGAGCCTATCTGGAATACCGTCGCTCCAGTATAATCGATCTCCAAGAACGAATCGGGGTCGCGTTTTGTCCTTACGATGAGTTCCCTTGCAATAGCATGAAGTTCCGGCTCTGTGCAGGGTTCATTCCTTATCCTGACAAGTTTCTGGTTTCCTATCGTCCCCCTCTTTGCCATGGGCGGCACGTTGACCTTGAGGTGGACCGAAAGAGTGTCATCAGTGAAAAAATCGCTGATGAGAAGTTCTTTAAGTTCCTCCTGCACTGGATACATATATTCCACATTCAGTCCCTTTGCACGCGCCACTTCTGCCTGCACTTTGTCGCTTGTAATGAAAAGGGCTTTCTTATCTACCGCTACCGCGCGAATGATCGAGTCTATCTCACCCGATGAGGCAAGTTTTATCTGCTCAAGGGAAGGACGCTTTCCTGTGAACTCGATCCTGATCTCCCCTCTTTTTGCCATCTCGCTCAGTTCTTTTAGTTCTTCAAGTCCCTTGAAACCCGTTTCTCTCCCCTTATTCGCCTGGGCTTCAAGCTCTGCCACAAGCGCCTCGGCAATGACCACTGTTGTATCCTTATATTCCCCTGCTTTCAATTTCGCTGTTATTCTCCCGTCGATGATAACACTTGTGTCAGGAACGATACATAACTCCTCAGTCATATTGATTAGATGCACTCCTTAAAGTAAAAATGTTGGCATAAAGAATAAGTAGTTTAATTGTGAGTTTAAGATGCAGTCCCGTAGGGTAGCGGTCAATCCTTCTGGCCTTTGGAGCCGGAGACGGTGGTTCGAATCCGCCCGGGACTACTAATTTTTTTTTCTCAAAACATCCATAAATCTTCACATTAGAGCTTATTCTCGTTCGCGAACTTCACAAGCGCCTCACCCAACACCCTCACGTATTTGGGATTCAGGAAAAACCTGCGCTGCTTCTGCCCACCTCTTTCCTTGGCTATCTCTACGTATTCCTTTTCTTCCTCTCCGCGTTCGCTTTTCTGGAGCGAGATGGTCATGAACCAGCCTGAATTCATCTTAATTTCCGTAAATCCTTTCTCATCGTTCATAGAATCTCCACGCTTCCTACTATCGCATCCACTAAAACCTTATCCCCGGTCTTTATGGTCGTGACAGGATCCTTTTCCACCCTGTCCACAAGCGGTATGCCTGAGATTATTGCACCGACTGCCACTATTGGCTCCGTTTTTATGTTTATCATTGCAGATGGCGCAACGCCGTTCTTTTTGAGCTGGTATATCACGTATGATCCCACTGTTGAGCCTTTGCCGGAAGGAAATACCAGCACTTTCTCTTTAATGCTCTTTCCAGCAAGCTCGTGCCCTTTTTCAACTACGATGCCGGTCATGGGGTCAACACTGCCCAGAAATGATATTGGCTGGGATGTTACAAGGGCTCTCCCTTCGGCGCGCCCGCGGGAGACTATGTGGGCTTTGAGTTTTAACATATGTTTGAAAATAATGTTAAGGTAAGATTATGATGAGGTGATTCAAATGCGGAAAAGCCTTCAAATGAGATTTAATGGAGTTATTCAAGTATTTGAAAGGGAATTCAAATGTTTGGTTTTTATTAGATTGTTTTCTTATTCTAAAATCATTGATAAGTTCTTTATATATAATGGCAAGTCTTTTGGTTGTTATGTTAATGTCATGATGTCTCCTTGCAGATTCCAAGGCATGTTTGCCTAATTTTGCTGCAAGATCTGATTCTTCAGCAAGTAGCTCTATGTGTTTATTGAAATCGCTTATACATGTCCCCATAAGGCAATCGTAGCCATGCGTTAGCCATTCCCTGAATACTGGCAAATCCCTAACAACCATAGGACGAGCATTGGCGGCAGCTTCTACTAATGCAAGGCCTTGGGTCTCATGTATGGAAGGAAAGAAGAATATATCACTTGCAGACAGAGCCGCAGGTATATCATATGTATAGCCAGTCATCAGGAGATTGTCGGGTATATCCTTGATACATATGTCTCCATTTCGTGCAAAAATTTTATAGAAAAGTTCTATAGCAATATGATTGGTATAATTTCCACCGACCCATATAAATTTTAGATCTGGATGTTGCCTTGCTACTTCGAGAAACTCATAAATCCCTTTGCGCTTGGAGATTCCGGCAACGCAGCATACTACTGTCTCTTCTTCCCTAATACCATATTGTTCTCTAAACCTTATGCGAGCCTCTTTTGAATATGAGTATTTGTTAAGGTTGATACCGTAGTTTAGTTGCTCAATAGGATGGTTTGGAAGAAGTGCTTTGTAATATTCTTCAGCTGATTTTGATGGACATATGATGAGGTCTGATTGACCGGCTATCTTCTTCAGCCAATTTCTTAAAAAATATTTTGTGCCTTCGCCTACAGTAAAGCTATCTTCAGTGGCATGACCGTGATAGACGATGGGATAACCATTGTTGCCATTATAATTCAAGATAAAACTATGCGTCAGGCTCAGAGGTATATGAATATGCATCAGGTCAAAATTTGAATCTTGGTCAAATACCACCTTAAAACCCATCCCTTCCAGATTTTTTGCAATTTCGGGGATGTATGTTTCAAGCCATGCTTTGTTATTTGTTAATCTGTTGACCGTCTTTTCATCGATTATGAAATTTATTGTATACATTATCAACGTCCTTAAAAACTATAGAAAATCTCGATTACTTGCAATTGAATTTTTTAATATGTTATAAGTTACGAGCATACTATCTAGTACCTTTGTTTTCCATAATTTCGAATTATATTATTGTTATATTGGATATTTATCTTTTTGTAGTGGTTTATAAATCTATTTACTTACCTTTTATTTTCATGACACATTCATTTGTGTTAATTGCTGATTTACTTTCAGAGAGGCAATAACAGAATTTGTTATGCTTTTAATACCACCAATATGATAGCCCTTATTTAACTTGGCTGGTTTCTAACAATTCTCAGAACGCCGAAGATCTTCTTTTTTGAAGCTCTTTTATAATTCGTCTTTAACGTCTCAACCTCTCAACATAGGAGAACCCGCATAAGCTTTAAATCAATGAGGATAATAATTAACATATAATTATCTATTAAGAATTAGGAAAAATCAGATGGATTATGGACTGATTGGAAAACAAATAAATCTAAAAAATCGTGAGAAAAGATAATGGATTAAAAGTTGGTATGTTAAAAATTAGAGAGTTATCTCTTAAATTGCCTAAATGTTTAGGAATCGAAAGGATAGGTGATGAGCCTAAATTATGGTTAGGCATTACCGAAAAATAACATAGCAAATTTTATCATGTAAGCCATCGTATATAGTGGCATGGGTACTTACAAGCAGTATACATGGTGGCTAAAAGCCCTCTCAGGAGCAGATGAAGTCCAAGCAAGACGTTTTGCCGGTGCAATAGCACTTGAAATTGGTTGGGGTGGAATTACAAAAGTCGAAGAACTAACGGGAATGTCCCATTCAACTATCAGTAAAGGGATAGAGGAACTCAAAACCTCAGAGAAACTTGAACCCCCAGAAAGACTTCGAGCATCTGGCGGAGGAAGAAAAAAAGTAGAAGAAAAGGATCCTGGAATCCTTAATGATCTTGAAAAAATCATGGAAGAAAACACTTCAGGTGACCCAATGAGTCTCCTAAAGTGGACAAATAAATCAACTTATAAAATCGCAGATGAACTGAGAAAGCTGCAACATAAAATCGATCCAGATACAGTAGGGCGTCTTTTGAAAGAAAACGATTATTCACTTCAGGCCAATAAGAAAAATATCGAAGGTTCTTCAGTACCAGAAAGAAAATGTAGGAGAATTCAAAAACCTCGGAAGAACCTGGACAAAAAAAGGTCAAGCCAAAGAAGTAAATGTGTATGATTTTCCTTCACTTGGAGTTGGAAGAGCGACACCATATGGGATTTATGATTTAAAGAGAAATGAAGGAATGGTAAATGTGGGAATAAGTTATGATACCTCTGAATTTGCCGTTGAAAGCATCAGGCAATGGTGGATTATATTTGGAAGAAATAATTATCCAAATGCAAAAGGGTTGATGATATGTGCAGATGGTGGTGGGAGTAATGGAAGTCGCAATAAAGGCTGGAAATTTCATTTACAGGAATTGGTGAACCAAATCAATACATTAGGTAGAACCAAGAGATATAAAATAAGTCCATTTTCATTTGTATTTACATCCCAAAGTGTCTTATCAGCATAATGACTCAAGTCTCGCATGAGATTATACGATTCGTCAGCATCTTCGATATTGGGCTCTCGCCTGTACTTCTATTGTCGGATTAGCAATTCGTATAACTGAGATTTCTGGAGACATGATTTATATTCGGTTATGTGTTTTTTATAACAGATGGACCCGGCGGGATTCGAACCCGCGGCCTTTGCGTTGCGAACGCAACGATCTACCCCTGATCTACAGGCCCTGTTAAAAAATGAAATGCAAAAGGATATAAAACTTACATCCTGCCGAGCTCTTCAACCGATACGTTCTCGACGCCCTTTACCTTGCCAAAGGCCTCTTCAACCTTCTCGGTCCCGCCTTCCAGGTCGCCCACTTTCACAACTACCATCAGGGCTTTCAAACCGAATGCAACGGGCTCCTCTGAGAAACCATGCAGGCGCGCACCTTTTGGGACAACCTTTGTAAGTTCCTCCCTGAGTTTTTTCAGGTCGACATCTATACCCGTGGGCATTATCCTTATTTTTGCTGCAACTTCACCCATTATACTCACGGTCCTTCGAACCCGCAGTTAGCGCATTTATATTTATTGCTCTGGTGCCTGCAGTTCATACATCTTCCAAGTTCAGTTCCGCATTGCGGGCATGGGAATCGCGCATAACCGCGCTCAATAAGATTTACTCCGCATGATATACATTTTTTTGCTTCAGCTTTTGCCATAATATTCTCCTTAATGTTGGGGCTCCCATATAATCGATTGCTATTAAAATTTATCCCTTTATAAGTGTTCCTGGAACATTCCCCTTAAATGCATTGACTAACCTGCCTGGGCAGTTACCGTTAAGGATTTCGCAATTCATTTTGTTTTTTATGAGAAAACGCGGCAGTTCACCGTCCACGCAGGTCTCTATTCCCAGAAGTTCTTCAGCCCTGAGCTCTTTTTTCAATTCTCCGTTGAGAAATATCCCATCCACATCTGTAAGTTTGATTAATCTCGCACCGAGCTTGTGCGCCACCCATGCCGCTATCGTATCTGAAGTCACATCCCATGTATGCGGCAGTTCATCCTTCTTTTTAAGAAGCGCATATGGCAGGAGGATATATGTCCCTACATCTTCTATGCCGATATTATCGACGATTTCAGCTTCGCTTCCATCCGCGATAAAATAACCGTACTGTTCCATCGCAAGTATCGCCATCCAGTGACTTGCCTCGTCAGAAGCGTTCACCTTTCGCACCGTGTCCGCGAACACCGAACCCCCGGGGACTATCAAAATGGCTTCACCGCTTGCATCCGAATAATCAATGATCTCTTTTACAAGCTCCTTTGCCCTGTGAATAAGGCTTCCACCAAGCTTTACCACTATCATGTCTTTTTATTTAAACGGCAGTGCTTAAATATGTAATGGAATAATAAAACTGCCACCATGAGGACTATAGACTGGGAGCCAGAGAAAAATTGTATTGTGATGATAGACCAGACACTCCTGCCCCGGGAGTATAAAGTCATTGAGTGCAGCACTATTGACTGCCTGTGTGAAGCCATTATAAAGTTACGTGTCCGTGGTGCCCCCGCGTTAGGGGCTGCAAGCGGATTTGGCGTGGCACTTGCTGCCCACGGGAGCAAAGCCTCAACTCTTGACGGGATGATGAAGGACATTGAAGCAGCCGGGAAAACGATTATCAGTACCCGTCCTACTGCTGTTAATCTCTCATGGGGCGTGAAACGAGTTCTCAATGCTGTAGAGGATGCAAGAAACGTAAAAGAAGTAAGGCTTTTTGCTCTTGATGAGGCAAAAGCAATAGCAGATGAGGATGTGGAGAAGAACAAGGAACTTGGAGAGCACGGAGCTATGCTTCTTGAGGACGGCGATACTGTTATGACACACTGCAATGCTGGCAGGATGGCGTGCGTTGACTGGGGCACAGCTCTCGGGGTCATACGCTCTGCGCGTGCACAGGGAAAGGAGATAAAGGTCATCTCATGCGAGACACGACCACTCAACCAGGGAAGCCGCATCACAACATGGGAACTGATGGAAGATAAAATCCCTGTAACGCTTATCACAGACAGCATGGCAGGTCATGTGATGCGAAAGGGCATGGTGAACAAAGTCATCGTCGGCGCTGACAGGATAACGCAGGACGCAGTGTTCAACAAGATAGGCACTTATACTCATTCCGTGATCGCAAAAGAGCACGGGATACCATTCTATGTGGCTGCGCCTGTATCGACATTTGATTTTGAGCGCATGGAGGACGAGATAGAGATTGAGCTTCGAAAGCCTGAAGAGCTTAAGTTCTTCGGAAATCACCAGATAGCACCGCTGGATGTGGAAGTTTACAACCCTGCTTTTGATGCGACGCCAATGGAGAACGTGAGCGCGATAATTACGGAGAATGGGGTTTTTTATCCGCCTTTTTTGATTGAGGAAGTCAAGATAAAGATTTGATCACATTATGTTACATGATCGAAAGCCGCAAAAAATATTTATCCTTTAACACTAAGTAGTAATAGTGGTAAAAGTGTCATTCAAAACAATAAAGCGACTGCTTAATTTTAAGAAAAAAAAGCCAAGCCGTTTTGCGGGCGGTTGGGAAATGGATGAAAAGGAAGCTGAAGAACTCAAAAAAGAACTAAGAATTTATCATCGACCAGAGGTCTCCTGAAAAACATGACATTGCTTCATACAACAGAAGAAGCAATGGAAATAGGAGGCAGGATCTATTCAGATATGAAAGCAAAAGGTAAATCGATCGATATAAGAGATGTCCTCATAGCAGCCATAACCTTGCAGAATGGAGCCAGTCTCCTTACCAGGAATAGAGAACATTTTGAACGTATGGAAGAACTTGTTCTGGTGAGTATAAAATGAACCGATGGCACCGTGATTACGGACTCGAGGTGCGCATGTTAATGACCATGTTCATGCTTGCAGCCGTGTATCTTCTCTTCCTTTATGCCCTGTGGATCTTCGGGGGCGTCGACACATACAGCCTGATATTTATCGCTGGTTTAATGCTTTTCATCCAGTTCTTCTTTTCGGACAAACTTGCATTATGGGGCGTCGGCGGGCGAATAGTCAGCGAGCAGCAAGCGCCGAAACTGCACCAGATGATTTCAAAGCTTTGCACTACAGCCAATCTCCCGAAGCCGAAAATCGCTATAGTGGAGAGCAGTGTCCCCAACGCCTTTGCAACAGGAAGGAGCATGGGGAGCGCAGTGGTGGCTGTCACCACATCATTGATGCAGCGTTTAACTCCCGCAGAGATAGAAGCCGTGTTGGCGCATGAGATGAGCCATGTGAAGAACCGCGATATGCTTGTCATAACGATAGCAAGCTTCCTTTCGACCGCAGCTTTTTTCATAGTTCGCAACATGCTATTTTTCGGGATGGGTGGGCGCGATCGCAACAGGGGCGCAGGAGCTGCTTTATTGGTATGGCTCATCTCTCTTTTCGTATGGATAATGAGTTATCTACTTATCCGCGCCCTCTCAAGGTACAGAGAATTCGCTGCTGACAGGGGTTCAGCCATTCTTACAGGTCGTCCCATGAACCTTGCATCAGCACTGATGAACATAAGCGGGACGATGAAACATGTGCCTTCGCGCGACCTTCGGGAAGTCGAGGGTATGAACGCCTTCTTTATCATACCCGCTCTCTCCGGGGATTCGATAATGAACCTCTTCTCAACCCATCCGCCCATCGAAGAGCGCATCCATGCGCTTGAGGAGATGGAGAGGGGAATGGAATCGTAAATGACATTTATGTGGTGATATATTGGGTTGTGTATTATACTTTGACGGGGCGTGCAGGGGAAATCCCGGACCGATGGGCATAGGGGTGGTCTTACTTGAAAATGGAAAGAAGATCAAAGAAATCTCAAAACGCCTCGGTAAGGGAACAAACAACATAGCGGAATGGAGCGCACTGATAGAAGGTCTGAAGCTTGCAAAGGCTCACGGGTGCAGGGAACTTGAAGTGCGGGGGGACAGCCAGCTTATCATAAGGCAGATCACAGGGCGGTACATGGTGAAAAATGAGAATCTCATACCTCTTCATGATGAGGCAGGAAAGTTGTGCGGAAATTTTGAAAAGATCAGTTTCAAGTGGGTCAAAAGAGAAGATAATACATCTACAGATGCTTTATCGAACAGAGCGCTTGATGAGAGGGGTTAGAAAGGTATATAGCATTTAATATCAAATTGTAGTATTTGATATACATGACTACGCAAATTAACATTCGACTGGATAAACACCTTGTTCAGGAGATAGATGCACTTGCGCGTATGCTTCATGTCCCCAGGTCTGAGTGGGTGAGATTTAACAAAAATAAAAACTCTTGAAACACAACAAAAATCCACTGGCGAGGAAGAATTGATCGAAATCGCCATCAAACATGAATGCGATTTTATTGTTTCCGATGATATCCGCGCCATTTCTATGCTTAAAAGAAGAAGGTTTGATCGCTCTTGAGAAAATGAGGAACCGGCGTAGATGGAAGGATAATCTCATATAGATAGCCGGGGTTCAATTGTTCAAATAACATTATTATCCTCTGCAATCTCAGAGCTTTCCGCAATAACTATATTATATTCTCAGTTAATTGGGCAAGCTATGTTCACGATAAAGGATCATCTTGAAGTAAGAAACAATCATCTCATAATAGGCGGCGCTGATACCACAGAACTTGCACAACAGTACGGCACCCCGCTTTATGTCACAAATGAATCTCGCATCATCGAGAATTTCTCTGCATACAGGAAAGCATTTC